>NZ_JBNBLH010000019.1:0-40717 GCF_049830555.1 Roseobacter sp. EG26 | reverse complement strand
GGGGGGCCCTCTTCCAACCCCGCCAGCACGAACCAGACGCACCGGGGCCAAAAAGCAACTTCAAAACGACAGACAGATCAAATTATGTTCAGCTTTGGTCAATATGCTTGTGTAATCCTGTACCTTGAACGTCTATTCGATCGCCTAAAAGCAGCGTACCCCCAAGGCTCTGAAACGGAACGCGAAAATGATCGGTACTTCTGCTCAAAAACCGCAGTTTCAAATGTTTCTGCGGAGCTATTCCTGATCAGCTGACAAACTTGTGGTCCCCTGAATTTCCGCTTCATGAGTTTAAGCAATTGAGCTCATAACCGCGGCGACATTCTTGTCGATATCCTTGGACAATTGTCTATCACTGAGCCCTGCGCGCGCGCGGAACACCAGCCCTTGCCGTAGATCAAAGAGAAGTTTTGCGCGATCCGACGAGGGGAAATCTGACGGCAGAGTGCCACGTGCCTTTTCCAGATCAAACCGTGCTGTAATGCGAATGTCTGTCGCTTCGATCGCATCGAGCAGCATTTCGGCTGTGCCTTCCACATGACCGGCGCTTGTTGCGACGCAGGATGCAAGGAAGCAGCCACGCGCACCGCTTTCATGATGCGTCGAATAGTCAATTGCCGCCTCGAAAAAAGCCCGTACGGCCAAGCCAATGTCAGGCTCGCTTTCCAGAGCGACGAGCGGTGCACAGGCGTCATTGTTAGCATAGCGGTCAATCGCTTCGAGATAGAGAGCATGCTTATCGCCGAATTCCGCATAGAGGCTAGGGCTGTTGATCCCCATCGCATCGGTCAGGAGCTTCATTGAAGCCCCTTCGTATCCTTGCTTCCAGAAGACGCTGATTGCCCCGAGCAAAGCCTGATCACGGTCAAATTTCTTGGGTCTTCCGACCTTTTTTGTGTCGTTCATTACAAAACCGTTGACTTATCTATTGACCTATATTTTATAATGATCATCACAAAACATCAAGGACACGAAAATGACCTCACAAAAACTCATCGCAGGCTCGGCGTTTCCCGGTATCGTGGTCCCGCAACTGGGCGGTGGTGATCTAACGCTCGGGGCACCGCAGGCCGGGCGGGACTGGCAATTGGTGGCAGTCTATCGCGGTAAGCATTGCCCTATGTGCACAGCTTATTTGCAAGAGCTGAATACGCGGTTGCCCGAGTTCCACGCGTTGGGCGTGGACGTCGTCGCCGTATCAGCAGACACCGAAGTCAAGGCCACCGATCAAATGGCACTTGTCGGGCCGAACTTTCCCGTCGCCTATGACCTGAGCATAGAGCAGATGCACGCACTTGGACTTTACGTCTCCAACCCGCGCTCGCCTCAGGAGACCGATAGGCACTTTGCCGAACCCGGTATCTTTGTCGTGAATTCCGAAGGTGCTGTGCAGATCGTCGACATTTCCAACGCCCCCTTTGCGCGGCCCGGCTTCAAAACGTTGCTGGGCGGTCTGCGCTTTGTCCGTGATCCCGGTAACAACTATCCCATTCGAGGTACCCATGTTGCGGCCTAAAACAGCATTCGTCGCCAGTTCTATCATGGCGTTTCCGCCGATCGCGATGCAGGCCGCGACCGGTCCTTGCAACCGAAAGAAATCAAGATGACCCAGACAGACAGACAGATTCAGAAAGTCCGGAATGCAATTGATGATCTGATCCAGACTGCGACGACCTATGATGTAGACACGTTGGACCGCATTTATCACCACAACCTGCATGTCGTCATGATCGACACCGATCACAACCTGAACACCGCCAATAAAGACACGTTCAAGGGTCTCTTCGCCGCCAAACGCGACGCGGGTGATCCGCCAATGAACACCTGGGCCAAGTATCACAGCATAGATGTGAATGGCGACACTGCCCATGTGCTCCTGTCTCGCAAAAACGACCTCTCGGGCGTGGACATGGATCTGACCTTGAGCATCGATTTGGTGCATGACGACGGCCGCTGGCAGGTCAAGCGCGAGGTAATCTTTTTGCGCCCCGAAGCCTGACGCTCTCCCGCAATATGCTCTCAAACATAAATATTGACCTGAAAGGACAACGCAATGCGCTTGCACGCCCCCTTGATAGGCTTGGCCCTCGCCACGCTAGCGGCCCTGCCTGCCATGACCATGGATACAGAAGCCCGACAAGCCTTCACGGCCTACAATGACCGTTTCAACGAGATCGCGGAAAGCTATGACCTCGAGGCCTTCCTGGCGCTCTATAATAAGGCGCCGCTCTGGATCGCGCCAGCCGAGCAGCCTGTGGAGGGGCTTGACGTTCCAGCTGGCACCTTCGGCTTCATTGTTAAGAACGAGGGGGAATTCTCGCACAGCTTCGATCATTTGTTCCTGTCCGATGACAGAACACAGGCAGTGATGATCGGAGACTATGATCTAAACGTTGAACGGGCGGACGTCGCCGCAACCGGTACCTACCTCTTTGTTCTCGAAAAGAATGGCGACGGCTGGGAGATCGTGGTCGACATGTACAACCAGCATCAGGCGGAGTGAAAGGACGTGCCCTCTGGTGGTGCGGTGCCCTCTCGCCCGCATCATCTATTGCCCTATCGAGGCATGCGCGCGATCACGCCTGAGCAGATCTCTCGTCAGATCGGTCCATTCTTGAACGGCGCAGGGCTTCATTGCTCGCTACCTGTAACGCGCCACCGGTTCGCCTTTCCTTGGGCGTAAATCCGACCGTGGCGCATTTGTTAAAGGCACTCCAGCAAACGTAAAAGAGCCATCATGCCGGGGTCATCCATGCCAATCGATTTATCGGCATAGACCCGCGCGCGGCCAATCTTGTTTGGTTTGTTTCGGAACTCTTCGACGGTCTGAATGGTCGCTTTGATTGCCGCAGTGCGCAATCTGTCGGGATCATCGATATCTGTGACGGCGGCAATGATTGCATCCATCACATCCAGCATCGTCTTGTCGCCAAGATTTGCGCCCCCGCGTGCGGTCATCGCGTCCTGGGCTGCCCGAAGTGGCGTGCCGATGTCCGACCAGGCAATTGCCCGTTGTCCTTTTGCGTTCTTGCCCGCAGCCATGAGCGCGGTGGCAAGCAGCGTGCCGAAACTGGAACCGGACACAGCCGTCACGGATTTTGCCATGGCAAATAGAGCCATGCCGGTATCTTCAGGCAGATCGTCCTTTATGCCGTTAAGGTTGTTGAAACCGTTCACGAGAGTAACGCCCAGATCGCCATCCCCGAGCTTCCCATCCAGCGCGTTCATTTCGTCGCCGATGGGCGTTATTTTGCTGTGGATTTTCTCGATAGCCAGTTTCAGCGTTTCGGTAGTGAGCGCCATGTTCAGTTCCTCCAGAAAGGGCAGGCAGCATGCGCCTTGAGCAGCGTTTCCAGGTCGTCGTCCAGATGCAGGATGCTGATGGAGGCGCCCGCCATTTCCATCGAGGTGGCATAATTCCCGACCCTGTGAAACGCGATCACCGCGCCAGCAGTTTCAAAGCGTTGCTTTGCCCGACGGAAGAGAAGGTAGAGCTCCTCTATCGGGGTGGCCCCAAGCCCGTTGATCAGCACCGCAATCCGCGCGCCGGTTTTGACGGGCTTGTCGGCCAGCAACATCTCGATCATCTCATCAGCGACCTCATCCACCGGGCGGAGCTGGCCCCGGCGCACTCCCGGCTCACCATGGATGCCCATGCCGATTTCCATTTCGTCATCTGCGATGTTGAAGGTTGGCTTGCCAGCTTGTGGTACCGTGCAGGAAGAAAGCGCAACACCGACGGAGCGTACGTTGTCTGCTGCGGACTGGGCGGCGGCGGCGACCTCTTCAAGGGAACGACCCGCCGCAGCGGCAGCACCGGCAATCTTGGTCACAAAGACAAACCCTGCCACGCCGCGGCGTTTTTCTGCTTCTTCGGGGCCTGCGGCGGCGACGTCGTCGGAAACGATGACTTTTGTTGCGGTGACATCATCCATCTCGGCCATTTCGCATGCCATGTCGAAGTTCATGCGGTCTCCGCCGTAGTTTCCGACAACGCAAAGCACACCTTTTCGCTGATCAGCGAACTGGATGGCTTCAAGCATCGGGTTCATATCGGGAGATGCGAAAACATCACCGACAGCACACGCGTCCAGCAGACCATCGCCGATATAGCCGGCAAAAACCGGAAGGTGGCCAAAACCGCCGCCCGAAATCACGCCAACCTTGCCTGCTATCGCTGTCGGACGTCTCAGCATCCGGCGGGTTGCGCCGTCTATCATGTAGGTTTCAGGGTGAGCAGCGGTCATTCCCTGCAACACTTCATCGACATAGTTCTCTGGCTTGTTGATCAGTTTTTTCATCAGGTGGTTCCTCCCTTGCGCAATTGGCCGACAGAACAGATGTTTTGCAATGCAAAATATAAGTTTCTTATTGCGGAATATTTTTGTTGATGCCGAGTGTCAACAATCATGTTGCCGAGCGTGGTTATTCGAGGTCTGATGCAAAGGGGAACAGAAAGTACGGGAAAGCTGATATGGTGCGTGAAGTTCAAAGCTCCATCGTGGAAAAGAGTGTCGCGGTCATCGATCTGCTGGCGCATACCAAGGGACGTTTGACACAGACCGAAATTGCGCTGGCCACTGGGTTCAACAAAAGCTCCACCCACCGCATTCTTTCAATTCTCTTGGGGCAGGATCTTGTCCAATATGACGAAAGGGATCGAACCTATTCCACGGGACCACGATTGTTGAACTGGGCGCACGCGGCTTGGGAAAAGATGGATTTGAGCCTGATCGAGGATCAGGACCTGATCGAATTGTCTGAAGAAACCAACACGAATGTGGCGCTGTCTGTTCGCACTGAACATACAGTCACATTCGTCCGCACCCGTATCCCGCACCCTTACCGGTTGGCTGTCAAAACGGGCGGTCAGTCGGAGCTTCACAATACAGCGGCAGGCAAGGTCTTTTTGGCTCATATGACCGAGGAGGAGCTTGATAGCTACTTTGCTGTCGCCGAATTGGAAAAATTCACCGAAACCACGCTCACCACGCGCGCGGCGTTGGAGAAGGATATGAAAAAGACCCGAAAGAACGGGTACGCAGTTTCTGATAGGGAGGAGTTCTATCAGGTGGCGGGTATCGCGGCGCCCATTTTGGATTATGACCAACGCATTCTTGCAACGATCAGTCTTTGGGTCCCGTTGCGTAATGCCACTTTCGCCGATCTGTTGAAGCAAACGCCTTTGCTTCTGGCCAAAACAGAAGCCATTTCGGCGCGTTTTGGCCAGATGGTCTGAGGCAAGCCGGCAGCCGCAATCCTGTCGGCAAGAACTTCTAGACATCACCGAAAATAGCCTTGGCAAAGGAAGCGTTGTCGTGCAATGTAAAACTAACATGTTGCATTGCGATACGATAGTGTCATGAAATAACCGAGGTAAGTTTGTGATCAAGCAAGAAGTTCACTGGGATCGAACAGCACCACCTGCTCCCGAGTGCGGCGTTCTTGAGGGGGGCGACAATGCGGATGTGCTGGTTGTCGGCGCAGGTCTGACCGGACTTCGAACCGCAATTTCGCTGGCAGAGGCAGGCACGGACACCATTGTCATTGATGCGCAGAAAATCGGTTTTGGTTCGTCTGGACGCAGCGGCGGCCAGTGCAACCCGATCTGGCGCGCGACGCCGGATGAGTTGCGCAAGAAATACGGTGTAGGGCAGGGCGACCGCCTGATCCAAACGACGCTCACGGCCGCTGATGATCTCTTTGACGATATTCGCCGTTACGGCATCGATTGTGAAGCAGAACAGAATGGCTGGATCCAGGCGGCACACACCCGCAACGCCAAGCGTGGGCTGGAACGGTTACACAAGGCCTGGTCTGCGGAAGGCGCCGAAATAAGTGTTCTTTCAAAAGAGCAAACCCAAAAGGGTGTCGGGTCCGGCGCTTACGGCTTTGCACTACACCATGCCAAAGGCGGGTTTGTGCAACCGCTTGGCTTGACCCGGGGTTTTGCCAAGACCGCTCAGGCTGCGGGCGCGCGCCTGTTTGAGAGAACGCCGGCAATCGGTATCGAGAGAAATGGCAAAAGCTGGAGGGTCAAGACGCCGGGTGGAGAGATCACCGCCGATACCGTTATCCTGACAACAAATGCCTACACGGATGATCTGTGGCCAAAGATGCGTCAAACCCTTTTGCCAATGTACAGTATTGCATTGGCTACCGCGCCGCTGAGCGCAGAACAACAAGCCAGTGTTTTGCCCGGCAGGAAAACCATCGCAGACACCAGGCTGGCCATATATTTTGCGCGCTACGATGCGGATAACCGGTTAATTTTCGGATGTGTTGGTAGCAACGACAATGTTGGCACATTGGGTGGACACGGGCGCTTGAAGAGAGGTCTCAAAACGGTGTTCCCACAACTCGATGGCATTGAAATCGAATGTACGTGGGCGGGGCGCATTGGTGTCACACAAGACATGATGCCCAGGATGCATCAACCTGCTCCAGGCGTTATCGCCGGACTGGGGTTTAGCGGCAGAGGCATTGCCATGACCTCCGTGATGGGGCGCAGTCTTGCGCGCAAGGTTCTGGGTGGCAGCAACAACGACCTTCCTTTTCCGGTCACCTCGGTGACGCCTATTCCGTTCCATTCTCTATCTCGCCTGGCGGTCCCGCTCATGGCGCCAGCGATGTCAGCCAAGGACGAGGCCAGCGTGATCTGGGATCGCGCCACACGATCCGGACAGTCTTAGAAAAGGGATTCAGCATGCAATTTGTGAACTTCGCGGAACTCGACACAAAACCCATCAAAAAAGAATTTGCCGAGGACATTCTGGAAGGCGCACCCGAACAGAATGTATGGAGCCATTTTGTTGGCGCGGACGGTACGTTCAAATCCGGGATGTGGGACAGCACAGCCGGTGTTTTTCGCGGCCCGATGAACGACCAGATCGAGTTTTGCCATATTCTTGAAGGCGAAGCGCGGATCGAAACTGCTGACGGTGCATCAAGAACTGTCAAAGCAGGGGATGCCTTTGTCATGGACAACGGTTTGCAACCCGTTTGGCATGTCAAAAGCTATGTCCGTAAGCATTATGTTATTTTGGCAGTTGAGCCGAAAGCGTAGTGCACTGAGGGAGAGCTTTTGATCATGGCTCTGCCGGGCACCTGCCGACCTAGAGTTTCCTGGCGGGAACCAATCCTTTTTTGCCCTAGCTGTCAGCTGGCCAAAGTATGGAGACGCAGCGTGCTCGACGAGCGACCGGTCTGAGGAGCCGCCAAAGCGGCAAGGGGTACCGCAATTTGAGCCCGCAGATTTTCAGCGTTGATAGATCACCGGGAACCAGTCATCGCGCAGAGGTTGGGCGGGTGTCATATTGTGACCCGGGAACGGCGGCGAGGTCGGGCCGGGTCGTTCAACGTATCGCGCATCATCCCCAACCAGTCGCAAAGAAAATGCGCGCCGCCGAGAGGTGGAAGTGTTGCCCCGCGCGCCATGCAGCGTCGCATAGTTGAACGCGACCGCATCACCCGGCTGCATTTCCCACTCCCTGATCTCCATCCCTTCTGCATCCGGATCGGGCACGGGCATGTAGTCATCCTCGTTCGGGAAAAAACTGGTCTCGGCCAACCACCTTGTTGGTAGCACGGGTTTCTCCCAGGCATGGCTGCCAGCAACGCAGCGCAGGCTGGCAGAGGTTACCTGATCCATCGGTGACCAGAAGCTTACGTTCTGGACGCCATCGACAAAGTAATATGGCCCGTCCTGATGCCAGGGCGTAGGCTTGGACGTTCCGGGTTCCTTGACCAGAACATGATCGTGGAAAACCTGAACGCGCTGTGATTTCATCAGATCGGCGGCAACTTCCGCGACCGGCGACTGGCGGATCACCTCCTCGAATTCTGAAAAGCGGGTCCAGTTGCAATAGTCGTCAAAGAACCGACCGCTTTCTCCGTCTTTGAGGTTCTCTGCAGCGTATGGTCCAGGTGTCGCCATGTTGCGTTCAATCCCGGCGCGGATCGTTTCCACATGATCTGCGAACAGGCCCTTGATCAGGATAACTCCATCACGTTGAAACGTATCGACATGCTCTTGAGTGATAAGTGCGTGCATTGCTGCGCCCCTCTGCGATTTCATCCAGAGTATCACTTCCATAAAATAGTTTCTAATAATGTATATTCATACTATTAGTAGCTTGATGCTATATAATACACTTCGGCAATACGAATACATCGTTGCGGTGGCGGACACCGGCAGCTTGACAGGGGCAGCGTCCCTTTTGAACGTCTCTCAGCCTTCGCTTTCGGTTGCGATCACCCGGGTGGAGGCGCAGTTGGGGCAACCTGTTTTCCTGCGTCGCAAAGGGTCATCGGTCAATATCACGCCCTATGGCCATGGAGTTATCGAAGGCGCACGCGCGCTTCTGCAACAGGCTGAGGAGATCGAGCGGGGACCCGCGAAAGCGCCTCCTTTCGTGATCGGGTTTTTCGAGGATATTGCACCTTGGTATCTGGCGCCTGCATTGGAAAAAATGCATTTTCAATTTCCGACGATGCACTTCAAGGCGCGCGAGGGGCGGTTTTCTGATCTTGCTGATGATCTCTCCGAAGGGCGGGTGGATCTCGCAATTTCCTATGATGTTGGTTTTGAAGGAAGGTTTGACCGCCGTGTCGTTCAGACCATCGCCCCGGTCGCGTTCCTGTCCAGGGATCACCCTCTTGCCAGCCGGTCGAGCTTGGAGCTGGCAGAGCTGACCACACATCCCGTCCTCCTGTTTGACGAGGATCTGTCCGAGCATTTCGTCCGGGGCCTCTTTGACAAACTGCGCCTCAGTCCGACCATCAAGCAACGTGTCCGATCGTTGGAACTGATGCGATCTCTTGCAGCACATGGTGCGGGCGTCGGTATCAGCTATGCGCGACCGCCCTGTGACGTCAGCTATGACGGCAAGCCGCTGGTTACCGTGCCAATATCCACGGCGGAGGCTGCGGCGGATATCTCTTTGATTTGGTCTGCGCTGCGTAACCCTGAGCCGCGCTTTTCCGAAATTTTGGACGCGTTGTCCCAACTGTGAGGCGGGAAAACTGGGTCATTTGGGGTCGCTTGCGAGGTAAGGGCGCGGTGGCCATTCTCTAACCTCACCAAACCAAGCGCGTTCGGTTTTCATGCGAAGCCGTCACGCGCGCGACGCTGACAAAAACCACAGGCACGGGCATGGCAGGTACCCCTATGAAATGCTGCGCTACTGAACTTCTTGAGAAGAATCTACTTTAGCCCTTTACAATACAGATGGATAGCAGCAGCATTTTATGCTGCCAGTGTGAGCTTATTCGGTCTTTCGTGCTGAAAACGATCCAAAGCCGCAGTTTTCATTTGAGGAAATCAGGTAGAGTTGGATGTATATCTGGAAGGAAGCAATGCCGATTTTGTCACGCTTGCATATTGAAAACAATACCGCCCACTGCATTCGCCCGGTGATCGCGCAGAGCTGGCCCGACACTATGGAAAGCGTCATCTGCGTTTCTGAGTTTGAAATCAACCTGTCGATCATCCGCCGCGGTGCGACATCGAACACATGTTCCGTAGACTAAAAGGACAACTTGATGAAACTGAGCGACTACAAAGCCCTGACGTTCGACGTCTACGGGACGCTGATTGACTGGGAGACCGGAATGATCACCGGCCTGAAGCCGCTGACCGACCGGGTGGGTCGCGCGTTGTCGCGCGACGATATTCTTGAGGCACATGCCTATTACGAAAGCACGACACAACGTTACACGCCTACGAAGAAATACTATGAATTGCTGCCCGTCGTGTATCGCCGCCTGGCGGAAGAATGGGGCGTTGAGGTCACTTGGGAAGAATGTGATGCCTATGGCAAGTCTGCGCGCCACTGGCCTGCCTTCGATGACACGATCGAGGCGCTGACCTATCTCAAGAAACACTTCAAGCTGGTGGTGCTGACCAATACCGACAACCTCACATTCTCGGGTGCGAATGCGCGCCTGGGGGTGTTCTTTGACGGTGTTTATACTGCCGAAGATGTGGGCAGCTACAAACCGTTTGATCGCAACTTTGACTACATGCTCGAAATGCTGAAACGCCGGGGGATCGACAAGCGCGATATCCTGCATACAGCCGAAAGCATGTTCCATGATCACGCGCCGGCAAACAAACACGGGCTGGCCAATTGCTGGATTTATCGTCGCCACGACAAGAAAGGCTTTGGCGCCACGATGAACCCCGGCGACATGCCGACCTATGATTTCCAATTCAACAGCATGATCGACATGGTCAAAGCGCATCAGGCTGAATTGAGCGGCTAGGACACGAGGGGAGGGCAGATGACGGGTTCGCCGAAGCTTGACCGGATCGACATCAACATCTTGTCCACTCTTCAGGAACAGGGCAATATTACCAATGTTGCTCTGGCCGATGCCGTCGGCTTGTCGCCCAGCCCCTGCCTCCAGCGTGTCAAACGGCTTGAAAAAGCGGGATATGTGGAAGGCTATCGTGCCGTCATCAATCTCAAGAAACTCGCTGAACATGTGGTCGTGTTCACCGAAATCACCCTATCAGACCATCGCCGCAAAGACTTCACGAAATTTGAGATCGAGATTCGCAAACACCCGAATGTCATGGAGTGCCACCTTTTGAGTGGCGGCTACGACTATCTGGTGAAATTCGTTGCACGCGGCGTTTCGCAGTACCAGGAAATCATGGAAGACCTGCTCGACCGCAACCTCGGGATCGACAAGTATTTTTCATATGTCGCGATCAAACCGGTCGTGAGCCGGCATAGTGTTCCGATACGTGACCTTGTGGAGCGGGGTTGAAGAGTAGCTGTCAAAATCTAATGCGTGGCGTCTGTCGGTAATGCGGCATGGCGCTGTCGATAAGTGAAATGATTACCAGCCGCACCGCGCGTTGCTACTCGCTCAGCTCGAGATCTTTTGCCTGCCTGTATGTACCGGCAATAAACCGCAAACTGTCCTCAGCAATCGAGGCAAGGGCGGCAACGCAGACCAGAAGGCCAGAGATGGGAACGATGGCAACCGCATATTTCTTGGGCATGTAGTTTGGTTTGAAAACGATACCGTTTTCTTCCCAGGCAAAGTGCCACATTTCCCAATACTTGCCGCCCATGGTGGCCACGGCTTCAATTCCCCAGATGATCATCACAAGCCCAAGACAGAATATGACCGCTGTCCAGAACTGCTGAATGAAAAAGGCGACTTTCAAAGGGAGCCAGTTGTAGATCAGATCGAGCGCGATGTGATCTTTGTCGCGCACGGTGAGCGCCAGGGCAAAAAACACCAGCCAGATGTTGCTCAGCACCGTCAGCAGGTCGCCCCAAATCGGTGGGTTTTTGAAAACGTAGCGCATCACGACCGAGTAGACCGTGAAGGCCACCATCATCAAAAGCAACGTGGCGCAGAAGGCCGTCAGGGTTTTCTTGACGGCGCTGTCGATGAACCTGATTGTTGCAATCATTCCAAATCCCTCCGATCCATTATCCGGCAAAGCCCAGAACGCGCGGCAAGTACATGGTGATGTCCGGTACGACGATCAGCACGAACAGCAATACGAATAACGCCGCCAGATAGGGCAGCATAGCGACGGCGACTTTCTCGAGCCGGACTTCGGCAATTGCGCCTGCGGTAAAGAAAGCGACACCCACAGGCGGGGTGACCGATCCGATCAGGAAGCCAACAACGACGACAAGGGCGGCCTGCACATCCGCGTATCCGGCTTGAACCATGACATCCACAAGAACCGGGCCTACAACAATGATGTTGGCCGCTGAATCCATAACCATCCCGAGAAGACAGATGAACAGCACAAGCACAAGCGCAAAGATCAGCGGATTATAGGTGTAGCCCAGCAACCATTCCTCAAGCTGCCCGATGGCGCCAAGCGATGTCAGAAGCCAACTGAAGGGACCGGAGGCGGCGATGATGATGAACACCATGGCAGAATTGCGAAACGCCCGCACAAAGGCGCTTTTGCAGTTGTTCCAGGTGATGGTGCGGTAAATGAAAAGACCCACAAACAGCGCGATTGTCGCCGTCAGTGCACCAGCCTCGACAACGCCCGCGATACCGAAAACAACTGAACCCACCAGCACAATGGGGATAAGCAGGGCAAATGATGATT
The DNA here is from genome assembly GCF_049830555.1 of Roseobacter sp. EG26. Taxonomy (NCBI): domain Bacteria; kingdom Pseudomonadati; phylum Pseudomonadota; class Alphaproteobacteria; order Rhodobacterales; family Roseobacteraceae; genus Roseobacter; species Roseobacter sp. EG26. The sequence goes on along the minus strand of NZ_JBNBLH010000019.1, from coordinate 28,620 downwards.
TATAGCCGGCAACCGCGATGCCCTTTAGGCTGAAGGGCTCATCGCTGCGTTCGAAATTGTTGCGCCGGGCAATGATGTAATTGATCACCATCAAGAGCGCGCCGATCATGAAGCCGGGGATGATCCCGCCTGCGAAGAGCGCGCCAACGGAGATGCCGCCAGCGTTGGCCAGAACAATCATCATGATCGACGGTGGGATGATCCCGCCGATGGTCGAACTGACAGCGGTGATGGCGGCTGCGAATTCAGGCGGGTATCCTGCCTTCTTCATGCCCGGGACCAGTAACGAGCCGACCGTTGCCGTATCCGCAACAACCGATCCGTTCATACCGGCAAAAAACATGCTGACCAGGACATTCGCCTGAGCCATGCTGCCGCGCATCCGCCCGATGATCCGTTGACTGAGATCGACCAGACGGTCGGTGATCGTCGCCGAGGTCATCAGTTCGCCGGTCAGCATAAAGAAGGGAATAGCCGTCAGAGGTACGGAATCGATGGCGCTGAACATCTGGCTTGGGATCAGGATCATTGGCGCGGCATCGGTGATCAGGATGTACACAACCGGGATCAGGATCATAGTGAAACCAACCGGCGCGCCCAGCATAATCAGCACGACCAGTATGATCAGTAGCGCAACGCTTTCCATTCAAAATGCCCCCGGTGAGCTTTGTCGTTTTTTGGTATTTCGTCATGCAGAGGCGCGGAACATCATTCCGCGCCTGTGTTGGTCAACCAATGGCCTGCGTCTCTTATAGCGCGCCGGCGTCTTCAAGCTGAGCAATGAAACCGGCCATGCCCTGTTCTTCCAGGACGCGGCGTGCTGTCGCCGGATCATAGGTGCCTTTTGCGTTCAGCCAGGCGTCAATTGCGCCCGCGCGCCATTGGGCGAGTTCGTCTTCGGTGGGCACATACCATTCCTTGGCGGTCTTCTTGATCTCGGTTTCACCGGCCTCGACCCAGGCGCGGTCCAGATCCTGTACTTTCTGTCCAAAGGCCTTTGCGGCGGTGCGCAACCACTCCTTTTCTTCGTCACTCAGCGCATCGTATTGACGCTTGTCGATCGACAGCTGATTGCCGGACCATGATCCGCCGATTTCGGTGAAATAGGGGGCGACCTCATGCAGCTTGGCCACGTGTTGCCAAGGCGTTGCAACGTATTGTCCCGAGACGACGCCAGTTTGCAGACCCTGATAGAGCTGAGCCCAGTCATAAGGTACCGGAACGGCGCCCCAGTTCTTGACCAGCGTGTATTCGATCGGGCTCTTGGTGACGCGCCATTTGATGCCTTCCATATCGGTCGGTACATGGACCGGACCATGAGCGTTGCCCAACTGGCGGAACCCGCCGCTGGAATACACGGTCAGGCAGACATGTCCGGCTTCCTCTGCTGCCACCTGGCACTGCTTTTCGGCCAGCCATTCCGAGGAGATCCGATCGGCATCTTCGATGCTCTTGAAGATGTAGGGCAGATCAAAGATCGCCAGAGCTGTTCCGAAATTGCCGAAATTTGCGGTCGAGCTGGTCCAGAGAGCCAACAGCCCCTGATTGGCCTGCTCCCCGCAGGATTGTTCACTGCACAGCGATTTGCGGTAATGCGGCTCGATCTTGAGTTTGCCGCCCGAGACCTCTTCGAGTGTCGGGATCAACGCCTGGTCAATGGCGTCACCGATTGGCATCCCGAGAAACCCAACCGTTCCCAGCTTGAGAACTTTTTCGGCGGCAGCGGTTTGCGCCGACAAGGCCAGAGCGCTTGCGACGCAAAATGCTTTTCCCATCGTCAATAGTTTCATCTTCTCCACTCCCATCGTTGTATCTTGATTGGCAACATCTTTCACCGCGGGTCGGGGCAAAGAAAGTGACAGATGGTTTGAAAGAAGGGGACAGTTCGGTTTGGGTCTGACAATCTGTCCCCATCGCCGCTAGTGTGCCGTTTGTGCAGGCGCGGGGTTAACAGGGGAGCGGCGCATGGCTTCGGTCACACCCAGATTTCCGAAACTGCCGGAGAAGTCGCAACTCAGTCTTCGGGACCAGATTTGCGAACTCATCAGTGCTGCGATCACATCGGAATCTCTTGCGCATGACCGTCCGTTGCCATCTTGTCGCGAGCTTGCGGAGCAGTTGGATGTATCCCGCAACACGGTCTTCGCGGCTTATAACCGTCTGGTTGATCTGGAACTTCTGGTATCCCGGGATCGTTCGGGATATTTTGTGGCACCTCAGGTGGCGGCACTAAAGCAGGCGCAGTCCCGCAAGAGCGGCATGACCAGACGGGCCGTTGCGTGCCCGGTCTCATTTCAGCCCAACAACCTGATGCCAGTGGTGAATCCACTGGACTGGAACGCCTATCCATATCCATTCATCTACAATCAGATCGATCCCGACTTGTTTCCTGTCGACGGCTGGCGGGAATGCACCCGTCAGGCTTTGGGTCGCAAACAGATGCCGGTCTGGGCAAGCGACTCGGTCGAGAGCGACAGCCCTCAGCTGATTCAGCAACTGCGCCAAAGACTGTTGAATACCCGTGGCATCTATGCCGATGACGACGAGATATTGGTCACCCTTGGGTCGCAGAACGCCCTTTATATTCTCGGAACGATCTTTGCGCAGTCTGGCAAACCCATAGCGCTGGAAGACCCCGGCTTTTTCGGTGCCCGCAATGCGTTTCGTCTGGCGGGAAGCGAATTGATCGGTGTTGCAATCGACGGTGATGGTATCATTCCAAGCGCTATTCCCGCCGGCTGTCAGTTGGTCTTCACGACGCCGAGCCATCAGTTTCCGACCATGGTCACCATGAGCCAGCAGCGGCGCGAGGAATTGCTGCAAGCGGCGGTGTCGAAGGACTTCCTGATCATCGAGGACGACTATGAGGCGGAGATGAACTACGTGGCCCAGTCTTCTCCGTCCATGCGCTCCATCAACCAGACAGGACGTGTGATCTATGTGGGCAGCCTGTCCAAGACGGTCTCTCCGGGTATCCGGCTTGGCTTCATCGTTGCGCATCGTGACATTATTCGCGAGGCGCGCATCGCGCGTGGGGTCATGATGCGCCATCCGCCTACGATCGTGCAGGAAATCGTCGCGCTGTTCTTTCAGCTGGGCCACTACGATTCACATCTTCGCAACATCGAGCGGCGCTACAACAAGCGTTGGCATGCCATGAACCGTGCGCTCACCAAACACCTGGGCATGTTGCAGCGTACAGAGTCAGAAGGCGGCACATCTTTCTGGTTGACGGGGCCGGATGGCTTTGACGCGTCAGAACTGGCTGTGCGCTTGCGGGGCGAAGGTGTGCTGGTGGACCGCGGCCAGGACTATTACCTCAACGAAAATGATCGTCGGAGTTTCCGGCTGGGCTTTGCCTATGTGCCCGTTTCAAAGCTTGAGACCGGCGTGCAGATCATCGCCAAAGAGGTAAAACGCATGCTGTAGCGCATCATCTGGCGATCTGTCCCTTCGAATTGCGTGACCTGTCTCTCGGTGTTTTTGGCATGAGACAGTTAACTGGGCTGAACGACGGGTCGGGAATGCATCAGCTTACGGGGGTAGTCATGTCGGGAGAACTCTCTGTGAAAGATCGAAAGCATGGGGAAAATGCGGCTTGCCCCTTTGAGTGCCGGGTTTCTGATGACGTGCTGAACACCATCCGGACCCGCGTCGCTCAGTTCCCCTGGCACGAGATGCCCGATGACGGGGGTTGGGATTACGGGACCAATCTGGATTATATGCGGGAACTTTGCGCCTATTGGGTCGATGAATTCGACTGGCGCGCGCAGGAAGAGCGGCTGAATTCCTTTCCGCAGTTTATGGCCAAAGTGGATGGCATCGACCTGCATTTCATTCATGAAGCCGGTAGCGGGCCCAATCCGATGCCCTTATTGATCAGTCATGGCTGGCCCGGATCGGTTGCCGAGTTCCTCAACCTGATCGAACCTCTCGCGCATCCTGAGCGTTTCGGGGGCGATATTCGCGATGCCTTTACCGTCATTGCCCCGTCTCTGCCCGGGTTCGGATTCTCGGGACGACCACCGCGCCCTTACGGCCCGCGAAAGATGGCGGGCGTTCTTGCATCGCTCATGACCCGGCACCTGGGTTTTGACACCTATCTGGCTCAGGGGGGCGATTGGGGCGGCGCGATTTGTTCGTGGCTTGGGTACGAACATGCCCCCGCCTGTTCCGCCATTCACATCAATGTGCTGACCATGCGCCACCCTGACGGGCCGCAAACACCGCAGGAGATCGCCTGGGCACGGCAATTCGATGAAGATCAGATCATGCAGAACGGCTACCGCACCCAACAGGCCACACGTCCACAAACGCTCAGCTACTCGATGATGGACAGCCCTGTCGGGATCGCGGCGTGGCTGGTGGAAAAGTTCCATGACTGGTCGGATGTGCCGGTGGGAGAGATCGAAAGCGCGCACAGCAAGGACGAACTGCTCACCAACATCATGATCTACATCGTGACGCGATCTTTCAACTCAGCCTCCTGGATCTACTACGGGCGCCGCGAGGAGGGCGGGCGGATTTTATCCGCCGAGGGCAGGCGTGTGGAGGTGCCAACCGGCTGCGCGGTCTTTCCGGCGGAAATGCTGCGATGGCCGCCAAAATCATATGCCGATCGCATCTATAACATCATCCATTGGACAGAAATGCCGCGTGGGGGGCATTTCGCTGCGATGGAGGAGCCCGAGATGCTGATGAATGACATTCGAAAATTTGCACGCACCCTGCGCAGATAACACACGGAGATACCAATGACGCTTTCGCACGCCGAATTTCAGGCACTCGCAGCCAGGTTAAAGCCAAATGGCAAGGCATTCATCGACGGGACGTTCTGTGAGGCCGCCGATGGGTCGGTCTTTGAAACGGTTAACCCTGCAACCGGGCAGGTTCTGGCAGCGGTGGCCCATTGCAAAGCCGCAGATGTCGACCGCGCGGTGGCTGCGGCGCGACGGGTCTTTAACGCGGGAACCTGGTCACGTGCAGAGCCTGAAGAGCGCAAAGAGGTGTTGCTGAAGGTGGCGCGGCTGGTGCGCGAAAACGCCCATGAACTGGCGGTGCTGGAAAGCCTCGACACCGGCAAGACCATCAGCGACTGTCTGGACGAAATCGGCGGGGATGTCCCCAATTTCTTTCAGTGGTATGCAGAACTTGCCGACAAGACATTTGGCAAGATCGCGCCCACTGGACCTGGGGCAATGGCGCTGATCACAAAGGAGCCTGCGGGCGTGGCCGGTGCGGTTCTTCCATGGAACTTCCCGCTTGTCATGGCGGCCTGGAAAATTGCGCCTTCGCTGGCGGTTGGCTGCTCTGCCGTGATCAAACCCGCCGAACAGACACCCCTGTCAACAATTCGCTTGGCCGAATTGATGCAGCAAGCAGGTGTGCCGGATGGCGTGATCAACATCGTTCCGGGTTTCGGTGAAACGGCTGGCAAGGCGATTGGTCTGCACAATGACATCGACACCGTCTCGTTTACAGGCTCTACCGAGGTCGGGCGCATGTTCATGCGCTATTCCGGGGACAGCAATCTCAAAGGGGTTGGTCTGGAAATGGGCGGGAAAAGTCCGTTCATTGTGCTGGAGGATGCCAGGCTCACCGACGATCTCATCGAACATGCCGCCATGTCGGCTTTCTGGAACGGTGGTCAGAATTGTTCAGCCAATATGCGACAGTTGATTGCCGCCCCCCTTGTCGAAGAGTTTACCGGGCGAATCCTGGACCGGGTCAAAGCCTTCCAACTGGGGGATCCGCTGGATCCTGAAACCGACATCGGGTCAATGATCACCAGGGATCATAAGGATATGGTCATGAACTATATTCAAAGCGGCATGGATGATGGTGCGCAGATGATAGCAGGCGGCGACAGCGATCTGCCGGGCTACTTCATCGCGCCAACCGTGTTTCAGAACGTAACGCCTGACATGAAGATCGCGCGCGAAGAAATATTCGGGCCGGTTCTGGGAATTATGCCGATGAAAAGCGCGGAGGAAGCGCTGACCGTCGCGAGTGATACCGATTACGGGCTGCACGCGACAGTCTTCACCCAGGATATTGATCGCGCGTTGCACATGGCGCGGTCTTTGCCATGCGGTACCGTATCGGTGAATGGATTTTCCGAAGGGGATATCAAAACGCCTTTTGGAGGGTACAAGCAGTCGGGGTCTCTCGCCCGCGATAACGGCACCGAAGCGCTGGAGCAGTACCTCCAGACCAAGACGATATGGGTGCAGACGGCAGTAGGTTGAACGTGCGTGATACGCGGCCCACGCCTACCTGAACTCTTTGGCTCATCAGGGTGATCAAACAGATGCAGGCAATTGGGCGCTGCGCGTTGGGCGGCTTGTGTTGGTCTTGCCTTGCATTGTGCACCGTAGCGCGCGCAATGAGTGTGAGCTCATATGGCAGCGCTTTAGACTTGTGTTTCGATATTACGTGTCAGCGATTTGCGGGACAGATAGAGGCCGCATTACGGGTGTAGAATCTGCCGTCAAGTCACCGTCCTGGACTATTTTTCAGAAACTGACTTCTCACGTTGGAAATTGTTGTGATTTGTAGGTCATCCATTCCTTGCTGCGCGACCAGTAGCGGATGAAAATACGGAACCGAATAGAATTTGATGATGCGCCAGGCACTGATTGGCAAAGGCAACGCGGTTTGCAAATCTTCATCGAACAAAAGGGTCGGGTTCGAAGAAATAGTCCATATCTGGGGCATCGAAACCAAACGACCGGGCGAATAACCCTGCCTTGGTCAGTGAGACTTGCGTAAAAGACCAGCCTGAAGCACCAGCGTTCTTCAGCACCGCCGCATTTGTTTGGTTGCCTAATATGTGGCCCGCCCTCCGGACAGATCGAACACGCCACCAGTTGTGAAGCTGTTTTCTGCAGAAGCCAGCCAGGCGATCATCGAAGCCGCCTCGTTTAACTCCAGAAACCGTCCGCGTGGAATTTTCGACAACATGTAGTCTATGTGTTCCTGGCTCATTTGATCGAATATACGCGTACGCGCGGCGGCTGGCGTGACGCAATTTACCGCAACATTGCAGTCGGCAAGCTCTTTGCCGAGTGACTTGGTAAAGCCGATCACACCCGCTTTGGACGACGAATAGGCGGCTGCGTTCGGGTTGCCTTCTTTGCCAGCCACCGAGGCGATGTTGATGATCCGGCCATAGTTCTGCGCGCGCATATCCGCCGCGACCGCCTTGTTGACGTGGAATGTTCCAAGCAGATTGACCGCGACGATTTGGTGGAACTCCTCGACGGAATAGTCGGAAACCGGGCTGTTCGAGCCTGCGATGCCAGCGGAGTTTACCACGATGTCGACATGTCCGAAGGCGTCCTTGGTCTTTGCATATGCCGCATCCACGCTGTCCCAGTCCGCGATGTCGACCTCAACCGCCAGTGACCTGTTGCCAAGTTGACGGGCCGTATCATCGGCCAACGGCTGGTCGGTGTCCCAAAGGGCAACGCGCGCACCGCCTTTCGCCAACACTTCCGCGACGGCCTTGCCGATGCCTTGGGCGCCGCCCGTTATGATCGCTGTCCGGCCTTCAAAATCGAATTTATTCATCGGTTTCTCATATCCTTGTCTGGAGGCTTATGTTTCGAACAATCGACAGGCCGGGTCAAACCCTATGCGTGATGGCGCGGCACCAGCCTGAAATTCGCTATGTTGGAAGGTGATATGACCATGGTCAGACCGTGGCGCATTCTTGCCGCAACCTGTCCGTTGTTCTCAGCCGCACCAACAGCATGCGATGGGCGTTCAACTAGGTTGGCAGAACCAGGTTGTGATTTATTTTTCGAAACCGTGAGGGAACAAGCCCCGTCCAGCGTTGGAATGCCCGAGAAAAATGCGCAGCGTCACTGTAGCCCAATTGATGGGCGATCTCGGTGACGTTGCGGTTCGTCGATGTGATCAAAGCGATGGCCCGATCCTTCAGAAGACCGTCCAACAAGTGTGAGAAGCTCGCGCCTTCTGCGTCAAGCGACCGTTGCAAAGAGCGGCGGCTTCTTTGCAGTTTGGACGCTACCCAGTCAATTTTTGGACGTCCTTCAAGCAGGGCGATCGCGGACAGAGCCGCAACATCCTCCCGAAAACCTGGCAGCAAGGGGATAGGCGGTTCAATCCCGGGCTCTGACTGCGTTTGCCGTCGACCCCGCGCTGACAGGAGGGCTGCGTCAAACTCCACCGCGGAGACCGGTGCGCTGTGCATCACAGGCGCTTCGAACACCTTTTCCAATGCAGCCGCTTGTGCTGCCCCGGTGCAGGTGGACCTGACCAGCGTTGGTGTCCACGATCGCCCGACAAAACTGCGCACACCGTCAATCAGATAGCTGACCCCCAGGAGTTCGTTTTGAAAACGGCCGTCAGCGCCTACATCCAGAAACTCGATTGACCAGCGCGCGGTCGTATCAATAACGCGAAACTGTAGATCGGTTGCCGTTTGCAAAAAACGGTTCAATCCACGGTGGGAGCGATCAATTGCGCCCGCCAGCGTGGGGGCACTGGTGACCCACGCACCAAAGGCACTCAGCTTCTCCATTCTTACCAGACGCCCGATAGCCGCGCCAAAAAACGGATCACCGATTTCATGGCCCGCTTCGCTGAGCACTTTGAACTGTTCTGTCAATGGTAACGGAAGATCTGGGTTCTCCAGCAGAGCCAAGGGCAAATCAACGCGATCGAAAACCCGCTCGATCGACCCGCCGCGCGTCTCGACAAACTCCGTTATCGGCCCAAGGGCGCTTGCACGCGTGTACCCTGTCATCCCGCCTCCTTGCCTCCGTGAGGATGGCACCAAATGGCAAGAAGCAAAAGGCGCGATGTGCTAGCAGAGAATGCCACGAAGATATGGTTCTGAAAACGAGGGGAGAAATCTATGAAAACGCCATCACTTACGCGTCGCGAGGGGCTTGTAGGCATGGGGGCCGCAACGGCGACGGCGGGCTTGGGGACTGGCGCTGCCCGGGCAGCTGCGGCGGCCGCAACTTTTGATCAATCCAACGTTAAATGGAACACGCTCGAGGGCATCGACCATGTGTGGTACCACGTATTGAAGGTTGATCCAGAGGCGAAAGTGGTCGACCTGCTGCTGAAATTCTCGGCCAATCAGAAGATCATTCTGCACCGGCACCATGCGGATTACAGCACCTTCATCATTCAGGGCGAGCTACGGCTCTACGATGAGAATGGCGATCTCACAGAGATACGTCCGACCGCGAGTTTTGTGGAAAAACCGGGCGGCGGCGCACCGCACACCGAAGGCGGGGGCGATGTCGATTGCATCGCGTGGTTCAGCAATCGCGGGACCGACGGCATGATTTATGAAATTCTCGGTCCAAACAACGAGACTGTTGCGACGCTTGGTTTGCAAGATTTCGAAGCGCTGTGGAAAGCCCAGGCACCTGCGGTCCAGCCTTACATTCCGGGCTAGCGTTGCTGGTTGTAAAGGGGACCGTAGGGGCGCGCTCTTACCGCGGCTGAGTGGCTCTTCATCGAAGATTACGACCTCGTCGAAATGGCCACCCGTCCGCATTCAGTTCTCGATTGCTGCGGCGCCAAATCTGGCTTGCTGATTGTGGCGTGCGTGCATGCGAGGTGCTAGGCTGACCTCTGAACCTGCACCAATCAATTGCCAGGACCAGTCGGACCATGCCCAAAAAACCAGAAGACCTTCGCTCTGCACGCTGGTTCGCACCAGATGACTTACGTTCGATGGGCCATCGCAGCCGCGCGATGCAGATGGGCTGGACAGCGGAAGATTGGGAAGGCAAGCCGGTTATCGCCATTATCAATACCTGGTCTGATCTTTCGCCTTGTCATCACCACCTGCGAGATCGGGCGGAATGGGTGAAACGTGGTATTTTGCAGGCTGGCGGCACGCCCGCAGAATTGCCGGTTCATGACTTCGCCGAACAATTCCTCAAGCCCACTTCCATGCTTTACCGAAATTTGGGGTCTATCGAGGTCGAAGAGACGCTGCGCAGCCATCCGGTGGATGGTGTCGTGCTAATGGGGGGATGCGACAAATCCACCCCAGCGTTGGTGATGGGGGCGGTTTCGATGGGTTTGCCATTCGTCTTTATGCCGGCTGGCGCGATGCTCCGCGGAAACTACGCCGGACAAAAGCTGGGCTCCGGCACGGATGTCTGGAAGTATTGGGACGAACGTCGCGCTGGCACCATCGGCAAATCGGAGTGGGAGGGCGTACAAGGCGGCATCGCGCGGTCATACGGAACCTGCATGACCATGGGAACGGCATCAACAATGATGTCGATTGCCGAAGGGTTCGGGCTAACCTTGACCGGCGCTTCATCCATCCCCGCGCCGGATGCCAGTCACAAACGTATGGCGGCAGCCTGCGGCCGACGGATCGTGGATATGGTCTGGGAGGATCTGACGCCTGAGAAAATAATGACGCCGGCTGCAACGCGCAACGCGGTGACCATCGCGATGGCAACAGGCTGCTCCACCAATGCCATTATTCATCTGATTGCGATGGCGCGCCGGGCAGGGGTTCCCCTGGGCCTGGACGAGATTGACGCGATTGGCCGCAACACGCCGGTCCTCGCAAACATACGCCCGTCGGGAAGCGAATACCTGATGGAGGATTTCTACTATGCGGGAGGATTGCCGGCCTTGATGAAAGAGCTTGGCGACAAGCTGGATCTGTCGGTCAGAACGGTTTCCGGCAAGACGCTTGCAGAAGACATAAGCGGTGCCAGAAATCACAATGAGGATGTTATCCGCCCCTTGAACAAACCGGTTTATGAAGAAGGTTCGCTCGCTGTTCTGCGCGGCAATCTCGCGCCGGACGGTGCCGTGATCAAGCCGGCCGCAATGGACCCGAAATTCCAGACACATACCGGTCCGGCCATTGTTGCGGATAGCTATGATGAGCTCAAAGCCATCATCAATGACGAGAACTACCCAATGACCGCCGACAGCGTCCTTGTGTTGCGCAATGCCGGGCCGAAGGGCGGTCCGGGGATGCCAGAATGGGGGATGATCCCAATGCCGAAAGCGCTGCTGAAGCAGGGTCTGCGCGATATGGTGCGTCTTTCGGATGCGCGCATGTCGGGGACGTCCTACGGGGCTTGTATTCTGCATGTCGCACCGGAGGCCTATATTGGCGGGCCCTTGGCTCTGATCCGCACCGGTGATGTTATTGATCTGGATGTTCCAAACAGATCCTTGAATGTTCGGCTGTCAGACGCCGAGTGGGCTGAGCGTCGCGCCGCATGGGTGGTGCCTGAACCACGTTATGAGCGCGGATATGGTTGGATGTTCGCCCAGCATATTCAGCAGGCCGACAAAGGTTGCGATTTCGATTTTCTTGGGACGGAATTCGGCGGACCCGTCTCGGAGCCAGAGATCAATTGAGCGTCGGCCAGGGCGTACCATGAACCATATTTGCTTCTTCACGTTGATCCTCTCGGTCACTAACCTGCGTCTGCTCGATCGAGAAATCCCTGGCGAGTGCAACCTTTGGGCAAAGGAGGATGTGGTTCTAAGTTGCCGCGCATTGACAATATTTGATGTCGCTGGCGGCCTGCCAAGTTGTGGATATGTTTTCGGCGCGCGAGAGCTTTTTTGGTCTGACCTACGGTCAGGCAGGGTAGGGCGGGCTGCTCGCGGGTGGCGGACGTTATCGGGCGGCGTAGCAACTGCGATAGCTTTTCCAATTGATTTGGGCGCAGCGCCCTGACGATCCCGGCGCCGAGAAGCAGGGATTCCGACGCCAGCGCATTCGCGAAAACGATGCAATGATCTTCGCAAAGGAAATGACGCCATACGATCGAGCGTTTTCCGGGCATGAAGCGAATTCCTGGCATGCCGGTGAGTGCTTTCGCGGGCACCATATAAGGTCCGTCAAATATATCTTCCAGCTGGCCAAAAGCCCCGACAACGATCCGATGCTGGGCCGACACGATCAGGTCGCGACTTGGGAGGTCTGGTCCCAAAGCGCCAGCACGGATCAAGACCGGCTTTTGATCCCGGTCCAGTTGCTCGAGAGGTTGAGTGCCGGACCAGATCCAGCGGATGGGGCGCACTGCACCGTCTGTTGTCAAAACCAGATCACCGGGGACCAAAGCCTCTACGGGCTTGGCACCTGCTGGGGTGGAAATAAGGCTGCCCGGGGCATAGCATGCTGGTATTGAGCCTGAATTTGGAGAGCTTTGAGTGTAATAACTTGATCCGCCGTTGTCCGATTGAAGCGATTCACCGGGGCCAGCGGTGCCAACATCACTGCTGGTCATGCCGCTGGCGGGCCCCTGAGTCGCCGTGACCGTGTTGCCCCAATATGAAACAAACTGTTCGACATCGCCGCTTCCATTGACGAGCGCCAGGGCGTCATCAGGATACATGTTGCCGGTCGGATCTGATCCACCGTCGTTGAACCCTGGCGTCGCGGCATCTATCACATAGACATCATACCCCCCCATGGTGCCGGTTGACGTCCCGATTGGGAAAGAGTGGATGATTGAGCCGTCGTTGCCATAAATGTGGACAGCATATCCTGACGGGTCGGTGCCCGCAGGCAGAGCGACCTCAATGAACTCCTGAGAGGTGTTGCCGTAGTATTGAAACTCGGAGATGTATCCAGCCATCCGCAAACTCCGTCGTGAAACCGAACGGCACTATGCGGTGAAGGGCCTTAATTTCGCCCAAAACCCTACGATCTATTTACCTAGATTTGTCGAGGTTCCGTCAAGAATTCCTTGTGATTCAGCATTTTTGCCAGCCCGCTAACGCGAATTTTCCGAATGTACTTCGGACTACGGTGTTCTTTCGACCAGATAGAAAGAAGCACCTTGGCACACGCGCTGCTTTGAAGACCGATAGTAGCGGTTTAGAGTAGACCTCTCACACGTGCGACGGAGCGACATAATGCGATCAGTTGTAGTTAACATATTCTTCGCGTCTCTGCTCGCCATGGTGGTGTCTCCCGCTAAAGCTGACGGGATGGAAGGTTGGCATCGTTACCAACATAACCCGTATTCCAGTGTTCCGGACCTGAGCTTCTTGAATGAAAAGCCTTCCGGTCAGCGCGGTCGGGTGATTGCCAAGGGGGCTGAGCTGGCCTTTGAGGACGGAACATCGGTCAAATTCTGGGGCGCAAACCTGCAAGCATACGCGCTGTTCGCCACCGAACCACGCCACATCAAGGCTCAAGCGAAGCGGATTGCCGCACTTGGGTTCAACCTTGTTCGAATCCACCACCACGATTCCCTTTGGGTTCAGCCAAATGTCTTTGATGCGCCTGCCGAAAACACGCGCACCCTGAACATCAGTTCAATGAAGCGGCTCGACCTTTGGCTTGAAGCCCTGAAAGCGGAAGGCATCTACATCTGGCTGGACCTGCACGTCGGGCGCCGCATGGTCGCGAATGACCAGATCACATGGTTTGAAGAAATCGCGCAGGACGGCCACGCCGATGTCCGTGGTTTCAACTTCATTTCGCAGAGCATCCAAGCCCGCATGCTGGAGTTTCAGCGTCAGTATCTTGGCTACAGAAATCACCTTACCGGAATACGCTATGCTGACGATCCGGCAATCATTGCAGTGCTTGTTTCCAACGAGAATGACCTGACGCACCATTTTGGAAACAGACTGCTGCCCGACAAGCAGGTGCCTGAACATAACCAACTGTATATGTCAGAGGCAAAAGCCTTTGCAAAAGCGCATGGCCTTAGTCAGCGACGAACCTGGAAATCATGGGAGTATGGTCCGTCCAAGATATTTCTGAATGATCTTGAGCGGCGGTTTTTTGATAGAATGTCGGCCGATTTGAGAAAGATAGGCTTTGACGGTCTGATCGCGCCGACCAATTTCTGGGGCAAGATGCCGGTGTCAAGTCTGCCATCCCTGTCGCAGGGGTCGATGATAGATGTGCACTCCTACGGCGCGAACGCGGGGCTTGGAATGAAGCCCCACGTCGAAAACGATCTGCTGTCCTGGATCGCATCCGGGCAGGTGGCCGACATGCCATTGACCATTTCGGAATGGAACATCGGCAAGTTTCCCGTCGAAGACCGCTTTGTTGCACCTTTGCGCATGGCCACGCTGGCCGCTCATCACGGGTGGGATGCCCCGATCATCTACGGGTATTCCCAGCAGTCCTTGAGTGGCCCATTGCAACCAAGTAACTGGAGCGTCGCCAGCGATCCTGCGATTCTGGCTTCGTTACCGGCGAGTGCGTTGCTCTTTCGCCAGGGACATGTCCGCCCGGCGAAGAAAACCTATGCCATTCGGCTGTCGGCAGATGCGCTTTTTGACGAGGAGGTATCCCCTAATACGTCGATGGCTCTCAGGACGCTTTATGAGCAAAGCGCCGTGGTCATCGAACTGCCGGAGGTCAAAGAACTAACGTGGATGAAACCTCGCCGCGCGGCCTCTTCGGCGATCCCCGTTGAAGATTTGGGTCAGAGTTTTCTGGATGTGGATGCCGGCATTGTTGAGGCCGATACAGGTGATTTTTCACGAAACTTTTCCGAGGGGGTTTTCAGCGTGAATACGGAAAACTCTCAGCTGATTGCCGGTGCAATGGCGGGGCACGATATCGTGCTCGACGCATTGGCCGTGCAGATCGGGCAACCTCTTGCCTTTGTCAGTTTGCAAAGCTTGGACAGCGTTGCGATTGAACGATCTGGCGATTTGCTGATCTCCTTCTCTGCGCGCAGTCAACCCGCTAACGACGATGATCCTCTGTTTCTTGTCGAACCTCTCACGGGAGAGCTTCGCGTACGTGCAGCACCTGGGTTGACCTTGAGAGACCTGAAGGGGAATCCTCTTCCGAGCAAGAGAGTGGAGGGTTGGTATGTGATCGACCTCGAAGACATTTCAAACCTTCGCTGGATAAGGTTGGGTAAGTTCTGACGCGCAGGCCTGACAACTCAGGAAGGTTTCGGCCTTCGGACGATCGGCACGGCTTGACGGATGCAGCCCCCTTCAGGTGATACCTAACGCTGCGGGCGCATTTGAACAAAGGTGATGTGGGTCGTAGGTTCAGTCAGCCTTTGAATGGTAATGCGACGATTTTTGCATCATCGTCGGTGGGCCACAATTCTCCGCGTGGGAAAAGCCAACTGGTTTTTGGAGGACATGGGTTTTGGTGTTCAGCATCAAGAAATGGCGCGCATTACCGGGAATTATCTGCGCTGCAACGAGCGCGGGGCCAAACTACGTCCGCACTACAATCGGGTTCCATCATTTCTCTGATCGTAGAGTGCGAACTTCATGGATGTAGCTTTCGAGGGATCGCCGGTGAAGGTGTCGATCGACGGTTGCACCTCATCAATACACACGAAAACACCGAGAATGCCCCACCTTCGGCGAGGCAATTCTCAAGCGTTTAAAACTCATCCCAGCCATCATCGCCAAAGTCCTGCGTGCCTTCCGCATGAGCTTGACCTGCTGACGCCAACTTTTTCGGAACCACGTTTGTGGGGGCTGCCGTAACTGGAGCAGCGGGCGCAGTGTCTTCAAAATAGTGCACATTCGACGCCCCTGTGTCTTCCCCGTGGCGAAAGAAGCTGACGAGTTCGCGCAGAGTGGCGGCGCGCTCGGCCAACTGAACGCCTGCCGCGGCACTTTCCTCGGCCAACGCGGCGGTATGCTGGGTTGTGCGGTCAATTTCAGAGACGGCTTGGGTCACTTCTGTAATCCCGCTGGCCTGCTCTTCGCTGGCAGTCAAAATATCATTGATGTTGTTCACAACAGCCGTCACGCCAGCGACGATCTCGTCCAAGGCTTCGCCGCTGTTGTTGACCAGCTTTGACCCCTCCGAAACCTCATTGTTGCTTTTGGTGATGAGTTCGTTGATTTCACGTGCGGATTCAGATGACCGATGTGCCAAAGCGCGAACCTCGGAGGCCACGACCGCAAATCCGCGGCCGGCGTCCCCGGCGCGCGCGGCTTCAACGCCAGCATTCAACGCCAGCAGGTTTGTCTGGAAAGCAATCCCATCTATCACTTCGATGATCTTGCTGATCTCCTGCGTGCTGGCTTCGATCCGCGCCATGGCGTCGACCGCCTGAGTGACGATCTTTCCACCGCTTTCCGCCTTGTTTGCGGCGACATCGACGGCGTCGGCGGCGGTTTTTGCGTTGGATGTCGTGCTTTTGACAGCAGCGGTGATTTCCTCCATCGCCGCAGATGTTTCTTCCAGCGCCGCCGCCTGCCGTTCCCCGCGTGATGCTAGATCAGTCGAATTGGAGGCAATAGCACCGGTTTCATCAGCGATTGCTTGTGAGGACTTCAGTATTCCCCTGACCAACTCGTCCAGACGGCCCAAGGTATTGTTGAAGGCGATGCGGGGTTCGGCGAATTCACCGATCAGACTATCGGGCAGCCGAACGGTCAGGTCTCCTTCAGCCAATGCGCTGAGACCTTCAACCATGGCCACCATGGCTTGTTTTCTGTCAGTGATCTCGGTGGCATATTTGACGACTTTGTAGGGTCTGCCGTTCGGGTCAAAGATCGGATTGTAGCTTGCCTGAATCCAGACTTCTTTGCCGTCCTTTGCCAGTCTTTTGTATTCCGCCGAATGGAAGTTTCCTTCGCTCAGGTCTTTCCAGAATGCGGTATACTCTTCGCTCTTCGCTTCTTCGGGCTCCACGAACATGCGGTGATGCCGACCCACTACCTCGTCTAGAGTGTAGCCCAGTGCCGAAAGAAAATTCTCGTTTGCCACCAGCACTTTGCCTTCGAGATCAAACTCGATGACGGCCTGCGATGTCGAGATCGCTGCCAGCTGACCATTGGCGTCTGCGGTCGCGAGTTTGCGTTGCGTGATATCTGAAGCAAATTTTACCACTTTTTCCGGCTTGCCATTGGCGTCGAAGATCGGATTGTAGGTGGCCTGTATCCACACTTCCTTGCCGTCCTTCCGAATTCGCATGAATTCGCCGGACTTAAACTCACCCGCGGCCAGATCAGCCCAGAAACTACGATATTCTTCACTCGCGGCATGCTCGTTTTCGACAAACATCCTGTGGTGCTGCCCCTTGATTTCGTCGATTTCGTAACCGAGCGCCGAGAGGAAGTTGTCGTTCGCAGTCAGTATTATTCCCTGCAGGTCAAATTCGATGACCGCCTGCGACTTCGATATGGCATCAAGCTGACCCGCAGCGTCCGCAGCCTTGTGCTTGGCACTGGTGACGTCGATGGCAAATTTCACGACCTTCACCGGATTGCCAGCATCGTCAAAGATTGGATTGTAAGAGGCCTCAATCCAAACCGTGTTCCCATCCTTTGCAATTCTCGCAAACTCGCCGCTATGATACTCGCCGCGACCCAGTTTTTCCCAAAACGCCTTGTACTCGGCGCTGGCGGCCTCACTGGGGTCAACAAACATTTGATGGTGTTGACCTTTGATTTCATCCAGCTCGTATCCAAGGGCTGCAAGGAAGTTGTCATTGGCGTCCAGGATTGTTCCATCGAGGCCAAACCAGATCATTGCCTGCACGTTATCGAGAGCATTCTTGATGGCGATGGCGTCTCTGTCCACACGATTGCTTGCCTTGTTGAGCTTGCTAAAAAGCATGGTCATTTCCTTAAATCCGAGCCACTGGATCACCGTTCTGGGCGATCGTGGCTGTTTTGATATTTGCCTGGGCAAAGCCGATCAGGCCGGACGAATCAGACCTGTCCGCAAATGCTGATTTGGACGTGTGATTTCCCTACAAATCCCTAACAATTGCGGGTTTTTGCGCTGAAAATAGAAATAATTTGACTGGTCGAGCTTTGCGGAGGCTGCGCAAGCGTGGAACCGGTGGGGCGATCCGAACTCTGCGACCGTCAACGCCAAACCCCATAAACGACACACCATGTGCCAAATCCAAGCGGGTTGAGAGGATGTGAACACCACTTAGATCGCGCAGGTCGAAAAGGCACCAGTCTTAGGTGACCTGACACTCATTGCCGTCAGCCTGCCTTTCACACCGCGGCAAATCCAGCGTCCAACGCCGACAGGATCGACGCGGCATCTTCTGAGGTCAACACCAGAGGCGGGGAGAGAATGATGTTGGGGCCGGAGACCCGGATCATGGCACCCGATTGATACGCAACTTCCTGAACCTGTGCCGCAATGGCACCCCCTATGGGAGACTTGGATTTACGGTCACTCACCATTTCAAGCGCTGTCATCAAGCCATGCCCGCCACGTACATCTCCGATTATGTCGTGTCTCTCCATCAGGGACAGGCATCCTTCATAGAGTTGAGTGCCCCGGGCCGCGGCATTTTCCACAACATTCAGCCGCTTGGTTTCCGCCAGACAGGCAAGCGCCGCCGCGGCACCAACCGGGTGGCCGGAATAGGTATAGCCATGACCGATCTTTGCGGATGGATTGTTTTCAAACACGTCTGACATTTTTTCACCAAGCATGACCGCTCCGAAGGGGAAAAACCCGTTGGTGATGGCCTTGGCTGTGCACATCATGTCCGGTTGAATGCCCCAGAGGCGCGCGCCTGACCAGGCACCGGTGCGGCCATAGGCGGTAATCACCTCATCGGTAATCAGCAGGATGCCATGCCGCTCGCATATTTCACGGACCATCGGCGCAAAGGACTTGTGGGGTGGGATCACGCCGCCAGCGCCCAAAATGGGCTCCATGATCATTGCTGCGATCGTGCCTGCTCCCTGAAATGCGATTTCATCCTCCAAAGCCGAGGCGCAAAGCTGGGCCAATCGTTCGGGGTCCGTTTCATCGAAGGGATTGCGATAGCTATATGGCGCAGGGATATGGTAACACCCGGGCAGCAAGGGTTCGTATGCCGTTCGAAAATTGGCGTTACCGTTTACGCTGGCGCCGCCCATATGGGTGCCATGGTAACCTTTTTTGAGGCTGAGGAACTTAACCCTTCCGGGATCGCCGCGCAGTTTGTGATATTGGCGCGCCAGACGCAGGGCTGTCTCGATGGAATCCGATCCGCCTGATGTGAAAAAGGCCCGATGCATCCCATCCGGCGCAAAGAACTGGACCAGTTCATACGACAATTCGATGGCCGCATCATTTGAAGCCCCCCTGAAAGTGGAATAATAGGGCAGGCGGGCGAGCTGGTCATTGATCGCATCTTTGACGGTCTGACATGAATACCCCAGGTTGACGTTCCACAATCCACCCACGGCGTCGATAACGCTATGGCCATCGATATCAGTGATGCGAACACCATGTGCCTCGGTGATGATCTTTGGCGGGTTGTCGATGCTGTCCTGCGGTGACGTCATCGGATGCCACATCAGGCGACCGTTGTGTTCTTTCAGAAAGTTGGAATCTTTCATGTTGCGCTTTCCATCTGAGGGGACGTGGACAGGGTCTCCGACCAGCGGGTCTCCAGGTCTTCGGGTGTGGCTCCACCCCAGTTCAGTGTGATCTGACGGCTGGCCGCGATCAGGTTTTCTTGAATGACACGCTCCAGGCGTGCGGTGATCCGGGTGGCGACGCTGGCCACCGAAACCGCGCCGGCAAGAAGCCCGCTCTGGTCAAAGATTGGTGCAGACAGGCTATAGACCTCCTCTTCGAGGCTGCGGTCGGCCACGCCGAAACCTGTGTCTCTCGCACGTCGCGTCGCGGTGATCAGGCTCTCTGCTGTCGTCAACGTGTGATCGGTAAACTGCTCAAGGTTGCTCAGGGCCGTTTCCATGAGGTCCTCAGGGCCAAAAGCCAAAGCGCAAATACCCGATGCCGTCGCATGTAACGGCAGGATCTGAAGGTCAATAACAACTCTTGTGCTGTGTTGGTGTGA
Source organism: Roseobacter sp. EG26 (assembly GCF_049830555.1). Lineage (NCBI taxonomy): Bacteria > Pseudomonadati > Pseudomonadota > Alphaproteobacteria > Rhodobacterales > Roseobacteraceae > Roseobacter > Roseobacter sp. EG26. The sequence continues at coordinate 8,863 of NZ_JBNBLH010000019.1, read as the reverse complement.
TTCGACTGAATGCAGACGATGAAGGTTTGAGCCGGACAAGACCGAGACATGGGCGGTTTCTCCGGTGGCTTCCGCCAGAGCGCGCAAAGGGATTTCGACCGAGGTTTTGCGAGGGACAGTTCTCTCTCTCATCTGCGCCAGTTGCAGCACCGCTGGTCCCAGGCGATAACGTCTTGTTTCCGGGTTTTGCTCAACAAATCCAGTGTCTTCAAGGGCTTGTAAGTGTCGGTAAGTTGTCGCCTTGTCGCGCCCCGTAAGTCTGCGGAACTGCGACAGGCCAATTTCCGGCCTTGCTGCTGAAAAGAATGTCAAGAGTTCGAGCGTCTTCACCGCGGAGGTCATTTTTGTCCTTTCGAAACTGTCTTCACAAATAGCGGCTTTGATGGTAATTAACAAGACAATCTTTAATACGAAATGACGGTTCATTATACGAACCGATAAAACAGGAGAAACTTGTCCGCGTGCTCGAAGCGCTGAAACGCAATCGTTTTGCGTTGATTGGGAGGTCGAGCATCAGCGGTGCGCGTCAGGCACCAAGCGAAAGCTGAAGGGTCTTCAAGGAGCAAAACTTGACAGAGTAACTTAACAACGCAACAATAAAGATGTTAAATAAAAATCCAATTGCTCTCTGGTCGTTGGATAATGGGAGGAAATCATGTTCAAACCTGCACTTACTTGCGCTGCCTTTGCGCTCATGGCGTCAACGGCAATCGCCGAGTATCCTGAGAAACCGGTATCTTTTGTGGTGCCCTGGCCTCCGGGCGACCTCGAAGACGTCCTGACAAGAATTATCGCCGACGAGTTCCAGGCCATGTATGGCGTTCCAGCAGCAGTTGTGAACAAACCCGGCGGCGGTGGCGGGCCGTTTCCGGGTGCCGTGGAAGTTGCCACCGCGCCTGCCGATGGCTATACGATCGGATCCTTCGTGACTGACGTGCCGATCGGCGGCCCGGAAATTGGGATACCTGAGCTATCGCCAAATCCATTCGAACCCATCGGGATATTTATGACCTATCCCTTTGTGATCGCGGCCGGGGCTGATGCGCCATACGCCAACTGGGACGAATTGGTAGCTTATGGAAAAGAAAATGACGTGGCGCTCGGCCATTTCGGTTCATTCCTGCCACCCACCCAAATCACTTTCGCGGCGGCCATTAAAACCGGATTTGATTTTGCCAGTGAAGCCGCGTTTGACGAACTGAACTGCAACACGCTGGCGTCGGGCGATGTCGATGTCATCAACACAACGCTGCAACAGATTTTCCCCTGCAAAGATGATGTGAAAATTCTGGCCAGCATTGGCAATGAACGGATCACCATCACGTCCGACACGCCGACCGTCAGCGAAATTGTTCCGGAATTGACGCTCGCATTGTGGAACGGCCTGTTTGTGCACAAGGACGTGCCGCAGGATGCCCGTGACAAGATTGCAGCAGCTGCGGAAAAGGCGCTTCAGTCGGAAAAGGCGCAAGGCCTGATCGCTGAGACCGGGGTGCTGATCTACTGGCAAGACGCTGAAGCTTCTAAGGCGCAGATCGCTGCGGACGCCGCTGTCATCGGGGCGGTCGCCGAGTTGATCGGCGAGTAATCCGCAATCCGCCCGCACGTCCAAAAATGCGACGTGCGGGTCCGGCAGATCGGGAGGGGCTGATGCTCGCACGCACACTTCAGGACCTTTTCAAAAGGTACAGGCGCCCCGGCGATATTGTTTTCGCGTTTGTTTTCCTGGCTTTCGCCGTTTTTCTGTTTAGCCAGATTGGCGAACAGACCAAAATCACAAAGCGGACGAAGTGGTTTGCTCAACCGGGTCTCTGGCCGACAATCTCGATCAGCGGAATGGTATTTTTTGGGGCGCTGCATTACCTGAGTTCCGTTTTATCACCCAGAATTCCGGGTCGATGGCGCGAGGTGGCATTCTGGCTGCGCTCGCTGGAGTTTGTGGCCTATTTTCTGACCTATGTGGTTGCGGTGCCCATGCTGGGGTACCTCCCATCAACAGTCCTTTTTGCCGTTTTTCTGACACTGCGCTGCGGCTTTCACAGCGCCGCCAACATAGGTCTGGCGATACTCTTTGCGTTCTGCGTCTCGGTTTTGTTCCGCGGGCTCTTGCAGGTCAAAATCCCGGCGGGTCAGCTTTACGAATACCTGCCTGACAGCATTCGCGTTTTTGCGCTGACCTACCTGTGAGGTGTCCGTGGAAACCTTAGCCTCCGCCATTACAATCCTGGCCCAATGGAATGTGCTGATTGCCTTGCTGATCGGTTCCATAGGGGGCGTCATCATCGGCGCGCTTCCAGGCGTCGGCGCCCCGGTTGCCATCGCGATTTTGCTGCCTGCCACCTTTTCGTTTGAACCCATCGTTGGCTTGACATTACTGCTCGGCATCTACGGATCGTCCATGTATGGCGGCGCAATCCCGGCCATTTTGATCAACACGCCGGGCACTGCAGTCAATGCGCTGACCACCTATGACGGGTATCCGATGACCAAACGCGGTGAAGGACACCGTGCTTTGTCACTGGCCTATTCGGCGTCATTTTTCGGCGGGATTTTTTCGGTTCTTTGCCTGATCATCCTGTCACCTGTTCTGGCACTGATCGCGCCACATTTTGGCAGTCGCGAGATTTTCCTTGCTGCATTTCTGGGGATATTGCTTGTGGTGCTGGCCCATCGCGGTCAAACCTTCGCTGCGGCAATGCTGGCCTGTTTCGGTATTTTTCTCAGTACCGTTGGTCTGGAGCCGGTGAAATATACCAAAAGATTTACTTTCGATCAGACCTTTCTGACGTCAGGCGTTGATCTGATCGTAGTGGTTCTGGGGTTGTTTGCGATCTCTCAGGCATTGTTGCTGCTGGTGGACAAGGATCACACCCCGGGCGAGGCGCATGTGGAGGGAAGCATCTTTACGGGCCTCAAGGAACTTATCGGGATCAAACGGATCGCCACTGTTTCTTCCAGCATTGGCGTGATGATGGGTATGATCCCGGGCGTCGGTGAGTTCACATCGCAATTTCTGTCCTACACATATGCCCGGAAAACCTCCCAAAACCCCGAAAAGTTCGGCGATGGATCACCCGAAGGTCTTGTCGCCTCCGAAGCTGCGAACAACGCCGTGCCGGGCGCGGCAATGATCCCGCTCTTGGCGCTGGGTATTCCAGGTGAAGCCCTGACTGCGATGATGCTGTCGGTGTTCTATGTCCACAATGTGATCCCAGGGCCTCAGTTGTTCCAAACCCAGCTCGATTTTGTCATGGCGCTCTACATCGCCCTGATCTTGCTGAATGTCTTTGTGCTGATCTTCCTGCTGTTTTCCACCAACCTGCTGCTCAGGATCATTCAGATACCCACCCGGTTTTTGGGTATGATGATCCTGACCCTGTCTTTCGTTGGTGTTTACTCGTTGCGCAATTCAGTGACCGATTGTGCGTTGGCGGGGGGCTTCGGCGTCTTCGGGTTGATCCTGAAACGGCTCAACCTGCCGATTGTCCCGATCATATTGGGGATGGTTCTGGGGTCGATCATGGAGGTGAAGCTGCGCAGCGCCATGGCACGGGTCAAAACCCCGCTGGATTTCGTCGATCGCCCGATCGCGGCGCTGCTCTTCATTGCCATCCTCGGGATCATTGCGCTGCATATCCGAACCTTGATTGCAGAGCACCGCAACCGGATCACCCCGCAACCGGTGGGCGGTGACGAGCCCACCCAACAAGGATGAAACCACGCCATGGATCAGGCCACTATAGACAGGTTGCGCGTCGAGGATATTCCAATCCAGGGACACTTTATCAATGGCTCCAGTCAAGCGGCCGCTGACGGCGGACTTCTTGATGTCGTGTCGCCGATTGATGGCACCCTGCTGACCCGGATCGCCGATGGCACCGCGGAGGACATCGACCGCGCCGTGGCCAATGCGCGCGTTGCTTTCGAGGATGGTCGCTGGTCACGGATGGCACCCTCCGGACGCAAGAAAATCCTGCTGAAGCTGGCCGATCTGATCGAAGAGCGTGCGTTGGAAATTGCCGTACTTGGCGTGCGCGACAATGGCACCGAGATCGGTATGGCCCTAAAGGCCGAAGCGATGTCAGCGGCAGGTACTTTTCGGTACTACGGTGAGACCATTGACAAGATTTATGGCGACATCGCGCCCACAGCAGCGGATGTTCTGGGGTTGGTGCATCACGCACCTGTGGGGGTTGTCGGCGCCATCGTGCCCTGGAATTTCCCGCTGATGATTGGCGCATGGAAAATTGCGCCCGCCCTTGCTGCGGGAAACTCACTGGTCCTGAAACCGGCTGAAAGCGCCTCCCTGAGTTTGCTGAAGATTGCAGCGCTCGCATCCGAGGCGGGGCTGCCGGATGGCGTCTTCAATGTGGTGACCGGAAAAGGCAGTGTGGTCGGAGAGGCGCTGGGGCTGTCGATGGACGTCGATGTTCTGGCCTTTACCGGGTCTGGGCGCACGGGGCGTCGGCTGCTGGAATATGCTGCGCGCTCCAATCTCAAGCGCTGCTATCTGGAACTGGGGGGGAAATCTCCCAACATCGTGTTTGCGGATGCGCCGGACCTAGCGCAGGCGGCCAAAGTGTCTGCTTCGGCAATATTCCGAAACTCGGGTCAAGTCTGTGTCGCAGGATCGCGGCTTTTGGTACAGGAAGACATCCACGATGATTTCGTGGCTGAGGTTTGCCGTCATGCGCGTGAAAACCGTGTGGGCGACCCCTTGAACCTCGATACGCAGGTTGGTGCAGTTCACAGCCTGACCGAACTGGAGGCGAATCTCAAATTCGTCCGGGCTGCCGAGACAGAAGGAGCCGAGTGTCGCATCGGGGGGCAGCGGATTCTGACCGAAACCGGTGGTTACTACATGGCACCCACTGTCATGACGGGCGTGAAATCCGCGGATAACCTGTTTCAGAAGGAAGTCTTCGGGCCGGTTCTTGCAGTGACCCCCTTCAAGGATGAAGCTGACGCGGTGGCCTTGGCGAATGCGACAGTTTACGGGTTGTCGGCCGGGGTCTGGACGTCAAACCTGAGTAAGGCTCACCGCATGATTGCGGCCATCCGATCAGGTGTCGTCCATGTGAACACCTATGGTGGTGCCGATCTGACCGTGCCGCTTGGCGGGGTCAAGCAGTCGGGTAACGGTCATGACAAGTCGCTGCACGCATTGGAAAAATACATCGATCTGAAAACCGCGTGGATTCAGCTGTGAGGGAACTTATCGCGCCGCATAATTGTTTCTCCGAAATCCAGCATGAGGGACCGGTCGTTGCATAGAAATGTTGAGTTGGTGGAAAGGCGCGCACGGTTGATGGGCCCAAACGTATCGACCTTCTATGAAGACCCGGTGCACATCGTGCGCGGCGAAGCTGTGTGGCTTTGGGACGCGGACGGGCGCAAGTATCTGGATTGCTACAATAATGTGCCCCATGTGGGGCATTGCAACCCGCGCGTCGTGGAGGCGATACGGCGTCAGGCTGGCACCTTGAACACCCATACGCGATACCTTCACGATGGCATTCTGGATTATATCGAACGTCTGACCGGCACAATGGCGGAGAGCCTGTCGTCGGCGATCTTGACCTGTACGGGGTCGGAGGCGAATGACATTGCCTTGCGCATGGCCGAGGCGGTTACAGGTCGCAGAGGGATCATCGCGACCGATGCCACCTATCACGGCAACACGGCACTGGTCAGCCAGTTGAGCCGCAGCAATCCGCCTGAAGTCGGGTTCGGTCTGGATCAGTTCTTCCGATTTGTCGAAGCGCCTGACAGCTATCGCCTCGCGGACCCGGACGGCAAGCGGTTCGCCGAGCAAGTGGCGGCAAAGATCGCCGAACTTGAACAAACACCCCATGGCTTTGCGGCCCTCGTGGTGTGCCCCTTCTTCCTCAATGAGGGCTTTCCGACACAAAAGCCGGGCTGGCTCAAACCAGCAGCGCAGGTGGTGCGCAAAGCGGGCGGTCTGCTGATTTGCGACGAGGTTCAGTCCGGGTTTGGTCGCACGGGCACGCATTTCTGGGCGCATCAGAAGCAGGGTGTGACACCGGATGTCGTGGTGCTGGGCAAGCCGATGGCCAACGGCCATCCGGTCGGCGCTGTTGTGACCGGTGACGATACAATGGCCGCATTTCGTTCGCAGTTTCGCTACTTCAATACATTCGGCGGCAATCCGGTAAGTTGCGCCGCTGCAATGGCTGTACTCGACGAGTTGCAGGACCGTGATCTGATCGCCCATGCCAAATCAGTCGGAGATTACGCATTGGAACGGCTGAATGCGCTGCAAGAGAAATACGAGGTCATCGGAGACGTTCGCGGATCCGGCCTCGTTTTCGGCGCTGAGCTGGTCACCAACAGAACCACAAAGGAACCGGCCGGTGCCTTCACGGATCGCGTGGTCAACGCGATGCGCCACAGAGGTATCCTTCACTCCAAACTCGGACGACATAAAAATACTCTCAAAATCCGACCGCCTATGCCCTTTGCAATGGAGGATGCGGATTTGCTTTTCGACACGCTCGACGCGGTTCTCGCAGAAACCCCTTTGAATACATGACCGGGGTCGTTGAAAAATTCCTGGTGCTTTGGGGAATGGAAGATGCGCACACCGAGTTGGTGGCGACCCGGGAAAACCACGTCTACAAAGTGGATCGCGCGGGCGATCTCTATGCGCTGCGTTTGCATCGGCGCGGTTTACGGACGGATGCAGAATTGCAATCTGAGTTGCAATGGATGGCAGCGGCTGGCGAGGGCGGCTTGCAGGTTCCCAATCCGGTTCCCACGTCGGAGGGTGCTTTTCTGCATGTTGTTGATGGTATCCAGGTCGACATGTTGACCTGGCTGAAGGGTGAAACACTCAGTGCCATGGCGCAAAAAGGCGGCACCATTGATCGCTCAGGGACGTATCGCGCGATAGGACGCGCAATGGCGCAATTGCACGAAATCTCCGATACCTGGACCCCACCTGAAACCTTCTGCCGCTGGGCATGGGACGCAGAAGGTCTCTTGGGGGACGCTCCGATCTGGGGGCGGTTCTGGGACAACCCGACGCTAACGGCCTCTGAGCGCGCCTTGCTGTTGCACCTGCGGGATGCGGCCCTTGAAGATTTGAACAAGCCGTCGGCTGGTCTGGATTTCGGATTGATCCACGCGGACCTTGTTGACGAAAACATTGTCTTCAATGGCCAGCAACCCCAGCTTATCGATTTCGATGATGGCGGCTTTGGTTATCGACTGTTCGATATCGCGGGGGCCCTGATCAAGAAACACGATTGGCGAGATTTCGATCAGCTGAAGCAGGCGTTGATCGCAGGATACCTTCAGGTTCGCCATATCGACCTGAGCGCTCTCGACCTTTTCATGGGATTGCGCGCGGCATCCTATGTGGGCTGGATTGTCACCCGCATGCAAGAGCAAGCGGCGCATGATCGCAACCGTCGTTTCATCGACACGGCTGTGATATTCGCCGACATCTATTTAAGCAATCGGCACCGCGTGACCGAGACAGTTTCCATAAGCCAAGGCAATGAGACATGACAACGAAAACCATCCTAGTGATCGGCACCTATGACACCAAGGAACCGGAACTGCGCTTTATTGAACGTTGCATCCGCGCGCAGGGCGCGAGTGTGTTATCCATGGATGTCTCGGTTCTGGGAGATCCAGAGCATCCCACGGACATCAGCAAGCATGACGTTGCCGCTGCTGGCGGCATGACCATCGACGAAGTGATCGGGCAGGGAGATGAAAACAAGGCATTCCGTGTCATGTCGCAAGGCGCTGCTTTACTGGTTGCCCGAAAATATCAGGGTGGCTGTTTTGACGCCATGCTGGCGACCGGCGGCACTCTGGGCACAGATCTTGCGCTGGATTGTGCGCAGTCCTTGCCATTGGGTGTACCGAAATACATCGTTTCCACGGTCAGTTTTTCCCCGCTGATCCCACCGCACCGCTTTGCACCTGATGTCCAGATGATCCTGTGGGCGGGCGGACTTTACGGATTGAACTCCATCTGCAAATCCTCCCTCAGTCAGGCGGCAGGCGCTGTGGTTGGTGCCGCCCGCGCGGCCGAGCCGCCGGATCGCGACAGGCCCCTGATTGGTATGACCTCTCTGGGGTCCTCCTGCTTGCGATATATGAAAACACTGACGCCAGCATTGGAAGAGCGTGGTTTCGAAGTGGCCGTCTTTCATTCTACGGGCATGGGAGGCATGGCCTTTGAAAAGCTTGCGGCAGAAGGCGCTTTTGTCTGCGTGATGGATTTTTGCATGCAGGAATTTGGCAATATGCTGGCGGGGTCGATGGTGACAAGCGGTGATGACCGCCTGACCGGTGCCAGCCGGTCGGGCACCCCGCAAATGGTGGCACCCGGTGCGCTGGATCTGCTGGATTTCCCTGGTTGGCAAGGCATCCCGGAACCCTACAAGGGCCGGCCCTTTCACGAACATAACCGGTTGATCACAAGCTCGGTCTTCAACGCTGACGAGCGCCGCGCATGGATACGTGAAATGGCCGACCGCCTGAAAAATGCGCGCGGGCCGGTGCATTTTTTCCTGCCGGTGCAAGGCGTGGAAGAATGGGACCGGGTTGGTCAGGAGGCGCATGATCCTGAGGGGCTTGCAGCGCTTGTTGACGAAGCGCGCAAGGTCATGCCGGGGAGTTGCCCGATGACGGAAGTGAACGCTCACATAAATGATGCCGCATTCTGTGACGCGGTTCTTGCGTTGTTTGATGAATGGGCTGCCACGTTTTTAGTTTAGGTTTTTGTTTTGAGTATTTTTTCGAGGAGGTTTAGGAGGGTTTCGTAGTTTTCGTTTCCGAGCGTTGTTTTGAAGTCCTCGATGATGCGGGTGGCTTCGTGGGTGTT
>NZ_JBNBLH010000018.1:0-40931 GCF_049830555.1 Roseobacter sp. EG26 | reverse complement strand
TCCTCAAGCCTGTCCGGAAAAAGCGTCGCCTGACCGCGCTCCACACCCTCGATATACCCTGACATGCCCGCCTCCAGTATTTGACCAGAAGCATACATCATCCGGAGTTTCCACACAGCCTCGGCTCACAGCAGCCATCTGAGCAAACTCAGCATCTGACGGCCCACTGCGGACGTTGACCAAAGAATACCAACGCTGCGGTGCAGCCCTTCATTGCGGACTTTTGCTGCGGCAGCGACGCTAAGTGGCGGCCGACATCAAGCCAGAGGAGCGCCTCGCTCTGTCCCCTGCACAAAAACCCGGTTTCAGACAGTCAACGTCCACCGTTCGCGATAACGTTTCTGAGCGCGGCAATCGTGGGCGAGGAAACACCTTTTCGCCAAATCAAAAGAGTACGCAGCTTATCGCTGCCTTTGGGTAAACGGGTAAGGCGCAGCCTGCCTGCCTCTGAGAACGTGCTCAGCACACTTTTCGGCACCAGGGCCGCTCCCATGCTGGCAAGGACACACCCCAGCATAGCATGGTAGGAACCCATTTCGATGGTTCGCTCTGGTGTATCCTTTTGCTTCGCATACCAATGTTCCAACAGCTTGCGATGCGGGCAGCCATGTTCAAATACCAACACGGTTCGGGGGCATCCATGATCGCCGCCGATGGGAGGATGCGCCTCCGAAGTCACGATGACAGGTGACTCCTCGAAGGCTGAAATGTAGTCAAAGCGCTTCTCTGCGATGGGTTCTGCGACAAAGGCAGCATCGATATCTCCGCGCAGTAACGCATCGGCCAGCATCGCCGGATTGCCGGTCTGCATTTCCAGCACCACCTCCGGATAGCGTTCGGAGAACTCAGCCAGCGGCGCTGGCAAGCGCACGGCTGCAGTGCTCTCCATAGACCCGATGCGCAGAACACCGCGCGGCGTTTCTGAACTCAGGGCCGCCTCCGCCTCATCTGCCAACGCCAGTAATTTCTCCGAGTAGTCAAGCAATGTGCGGCCTGCAGGCGTAAGCACCATCTTGCGGCCCTGACGGGAAAACAGCGGCTGCTCCAGACGGTCTTCAAGCTGTTGAATGCGCGACGTGACCGCTGATTGCACCCGCCCCAGATGGTTCGCCGCGCGGGTGACGCCACCTTCGCGGACGACTGCACGGAAAACACGCAAATCGGAAAGCTCCATCTCACATCTCCATAATCGATGAATATAATCGATATTTCTCATTTTTTATGATGTCACATTTGTCATAGAGCAGCAGTGCAAACAAGAAGCAGACGCAAGGGTATTTGAAATGACAGAAGATGACGTAGCACTTGTCCAGGAAAGCTGGGCACAGGTTGTACCCATCGCCGACGCCGCGATGCAGCAGTTCTACCGTCGGCTTTTTGATGCCGATGCTGACTTGGCAAAACCGTTCGCGGACACAGACATGGCATCGCAAAGATCGCATCTTGCAAGCGCAATCAATCTAGTTGTCAGCAATTTGCACCAGCCTGAAACACTGGTACGCCCCCTGCAGGACTTGGGCGTACGCCATGCAAGTTACCAAATCGCCGAACGCGACTTTTATCTGGTTGGTGAAGCCTTGCTGGCAACCCTGGCAAGTGGATTGGCCGATCATTGGACCGATGCGCACCTGAACGCCTGGACGGCGGCTTGGCAGACAATTCTGTCCCATGTCCTGGTTGGGTTCCAGACCCAACGCGCCGCTTGATTTTAGAGACATATGGAGAGAAAGAATGTCAAAGGGATATTGGGTGGTGCGCGTATCGGTTCACGATATCGAAGCGTATCCTGACTATCTGGAAGCGGCCCGGCCTGCGTTTGAGAGATACAACGCGCGATTTCACGTGCGTGGCGGACGCTACATAGCACCGGAAGGCGTGGCGCGAGATCGCAACGTGGTTGTTGAGTTCGAGGATTTCGACACAGCGGTGGCCTGTTACGAGTCGCCCGAGTACAGCGCGGCTCGCGTCATCCGGCAAGCGAATGCCGACGCGGATTTTCTGATCGTTGAAGGGGCTTGAGCGCTTCCTGCTGGCACGGAGGAAAGGGGGGCCTTCCGGACATGCTGCCAGCATTTATCGCGAGCAAACACACGACTAGTGTTGTTCGGAGGGTCGCCAGGCGATGATCTCATGATCAAAACGCCGGACATCTTGTTCAATTGACGCTGCGCGCCTGTCAAGATCGCGGCCCTGCGGCGGACGACAAACGAATGACCTTCACCGGCTAATGTCCGCGCTTCCTCGCTGAGGCCGCCTTTAATGGCTCCAAGATACTCGCGTCAGATCAAGGAGGCTTCGAATTCGTACTCCGCCTTTAGCGCATCCAGATCGCGTCGCAAGGCGGGCTTGAGATCAAGGCCTTGATCCTTGCGTGCCTTGGCCGCTGCCGTCTTGCCATCTCCGGGCAGGCGCACAGGGGCGTGGCCAGGCAGAGGTTCTGACGCGCGCATTTCGTCAAACACACGTTCAGCGCGCGCTCCAAAATCTGCAATGCCGAAGGCCACAGGATTGAGAGCCATTACAAACTGCCCTGTGTTTGTCGAAGAGGCGGTGTCGTTGGTGAAATCAACCACGTCTGAGCCGAAGGCCGCTCCATTGAGAACACCAGCCATAAGGCCAATCGCAACCGACAATCCAAAACCTTTGGGGCCGCCAATAGGCAGCAAAAAGCCTTCGGATTTGCGGGCCGGGTCGGTCAGCGGGCGGCCATCGCGACCAACCATCCACCCCTCAGGCATGGGATCACCTTGCTGCAGAAGTGTCTTGATCTTGCCCATCGCCGCTACGGTCGTTGCCATGTCAAAGACGAAGGGATCGGTGCCATCACCCGGGGCCGAAAAGGCGATCGGGTTGGTCCCCAGAAGCAAGTCCGAGCCGCCATAGGGCGGCACGTGGTTGGCACTGCCCACAGCCGCAGCCATGCCCAGCAAACCCGCCTCCGCCTGCGGGCGCACATAAAGCGCCAACGGGCCCGCGTGATTACCACGTCGCACACCGACCCAGCCTATCCCGGCCTCGCGCGCCTTTTTCATGGCAAGGTCGCGGGCTGCAGCCATGGCCAGATGTCCCAGACCATCATCCCCGTCGATCACAGCCGTAGCAACCGTTTCATGCGCCACTTTGACAGCAGGCGTCGGGTTGCAGCCTCCGCCGGCAAGACGGGCCAGATATTGCCGTAAGCGGAACACGCCATGTGTTGCGTAGCCGTAAACATCGGCCTCAACCATCAAAGAGGCGACCTTTGCCGCGTCGCCTGACGGCACGCCCTGGGATGCAAGAGCCTGTGCAACAAAATGGCGCAAAGCCTCTGGCTTGATCGGCGCGTTCTCAGCCATCGTAGGATCCTACGCGTTCCTTGTGCCAGAACACGACCTTGCGCTGTGCGAACTGAACCAGAAGGTAAAGCGCCAGGCCCACAAGGCTGAGATACAGGATCAACGAGAAGACCCGCGGTGTGTTCAGCTGCGAGGCCGCGACACGGATCAACTCCCCGAACCCTTTCCCACCACCCAGGAATTCACCGGTGATGGCCCCGGCCATCACGCCCACTGCGCCGATTTTCAGGCCTGTAAAGATCTGCGGTAGACCGGTGGGCAGTTTCATCTTGATCAGGGTCTGCATGCGGCTGGCACCCATTGTCTTGAACAGCATCCTGGCGTTTTCGTCAGCGGCGTGAAGGCCTGCAGCAGTGCCCACCACAATCGGGAAGGTCGCGATGAAGGCTGCAAGAGCGACCTTGGATTCGATCCCGAAACCCAACCACGCCACAAACAGGGGTGCAAAGGCCACTTTGGGCATTGTATCAATAGCCACGAGATAGGGCATAACAGCTTTCTCCCCAAAGGCGGTTTCGCCGACCAGCACGCCCAGTGTGAAACCGATGGCAATAGCCAGGGCGAAACCGTAGATCACCTCCAGAATGGTGATCCAAAGCGCGGTCAGCATGTAGCCGCCAGTGGCGAGGTTCTTGCCGACGAAGATCATGTCTTTGAGTGTTTCCGCCGGGGTGGGCAGGATGATGGGGGAGACGAAGCCAAAGGCGGTCACGACCCACCACGTGCCGATAAAGACAAAGGCCACGAAGCTCATTGCGATCCAACGCGGCACAGAGTCGATAAACGCGATTTCTTGCGTCCAGACGGTGTCTTCGAGCATGTCCGTGTTGGTGGAAGATGAGTTGTTCGACAGATCGGTCACATGTCTTCTCCCTTGTCCAATTGTCCGCGGATGTATTCGACGATCTCGCCAAACTCCGGGGTCGTCATCATCTCGAGTGTGCGGGGCCGCGGCAGGTCAACCTTGACGACCTCTGCCACACGACCCGGGCGCGGCTTCATCACGACAATTTCGTCCGACAGGATCACCGCCTCCTGGATCGAGTGGGTCACGAGAAAGGCGGTGGCCTCCTGCTCACGGCAAATCCGCTGCAGTTCCATGTTCATCATATCACGGGAAAGCTCGTCCAGCGCGCTGAACGGCTCATCCAATAGTAGCACGGCCGGCTCGGTGATCAGCATCCGGCAAATTGAGGCGCGTTGCGCCATGCCGCCCGAAAGCTCGTTGGGGTAGACGTTTTCAAATCCCTTGAGCCCGACAATGTCCAGAAGCTCATGGGCTTTCTCCAAAGCCGCTTTGGCGGCGGCTTTACCGTCGCGGATTTCGATGGGCAGCACGATGTTCTCGACCGCCGTCTTCCAGGGAAAAAGCGTTGCTTGCTGGAACATCATGCCGATGTCGCGGCGCGGGCCGGTCACGGGTTCGCCTTGCAGGACGACACGGCCCTGTGAGGGAGGAATGAGTCCGGCCATGATCTTGAGTAATGTGGACTTCCCGCAACCGCTCGATCCGATCACAGAGGTAAAGCTGCCTTTGCGCAACGTCAGATCGACCCCTTCGAGGGCCACAACGAGATTGCGCGCATAGGTCTTGCTCACACGGCTCAACTCATAAACCGGCGCACCAAAAGGGGCGCCAGTTTGCGTTTCTGCCAACTCGGTGTTCATTCGCCGACGGCCGCGTTTCCTATGGCTGCGAACTCATTGGTCCAGGCGGCGCTCAGATCGTCAAGCGGGGCAGAGATTTCGCCACCGGTGACCAATGCGTCCTGCCATTCGGCCCAGACTTCGGCGGGGTACCAACCCAGACCGTTTTCCGGGCTTGTCGAGATGGTCTTGGAGCGGACTGCGTCAAACAATGCGGATTGGAACTCCTTGTCTTCGCCTTCCTGCGGGTTGCCATCGGCCAGGTGCTTCAGAACCGCTTCGCGGTTGGCATCATCCAGCGCAAAGGCGTGGCCTTTGGCGAAAGCACGGCTCCAGGCTTCAACCAGTTCACGATCATTGGCGATGGTGTCGGCCATTGTGGCGATGCCATTGCCGAAAAAGCGACCGAACTCAGCGGGCGTGATGTCCCGCACAGCCATGCCACGTTGATTGAGAATGGCGGTGTCGGCGGTAGAGGCGGAATAGGCGACGATCTCGTCATTGAGGAAGGCCGCCGTTGCAGGACCGCCATCGCCCACCGTCAGGAATTCGTAATCCGTGCCTTCTGTCATTCCCGCGCCCGACATCACATTGCGGGCAAATCCAACTTCCGCGCCATCGGCAGTCCCGGTGCCAATGATTTTGCCGCGCAAATCTTCGATGCTCTGGATGTCAGAGCCTTCCTGCACCGCGATCCCAAAGTTGCTGCGCGCGGCTACGTTGTAGATGTGAACGACCTCAACGCCACGCGAGCGTGCTGCAAGGATCGGGCCCGGACCGGGGCGGCCAAACTGAGCCTGACCGGCCGACAATGCCTGAATGACGGCACCTGAGCCATTGATGGCCTCGACGGTAACGTTGAGGCCCTCGTCCGCGAAAAAACCCTCGCCGATGGCCACAAAGACCGGGAACGAGTTGATCGCCGATGGGCTGGGCTGCACAAAGGTGATGTCACGCATATCTTGCGCGACTGCGCCGGTGCTTAAAAGGCCGGCTAATGGAACTGCTGCAAGAAGCTTTGCAAAGGTTCTTCTGGTTGTCATTTCGGGTCTCCTCCCTAGATTGATTTCGTTCTGAGGTCTCTGCTTATGAGCACGGCCTGGATCAGGCGATGCGGACGGAGTTACTCAGCTCACCGATTTCTGAGATGGTACACACGACGGTATCGCCTGCTGCCAGAAAGCGGGGTGGGTCCATCGCGTATCCCACACCAGAAGGCGTGCCGGTTGCGATGATGTCACCGGGTTCCAGCGTCATACCCTCCGACAAGGAGGCAATAAGCGTTGGGACATCAAAGATCATATCCGCTGTGCTGCCATCCTGACGCTGCGCGCCATTGACGGTCAGGCCAATCGACAGCTTGTGTGGATCGCTGATCGCGTCGGCGGTCACGATCCACGGGCCAAGCGGGCAAGAACCATCAAATCCCTTGCCCTTGAAGAACTGCCCGCCATGACGCCGCTGTACATCGCGCACAGAGATGTCGTTCAGGATCGTGTAGCCAAAGATATGATCGAAGGCATTTTCCTTGGCGATGTTGCGCCCGGACTTGCCGATGACGATGGCAAGCTCGACTTCGTAATCGACACAGGTGGAGACCTGTGGAAACAGCAAGATGTCGCCACCAGGCGGCACAATCGATGTGGGCGGCTTGGTGAAATATACCGGGTGCTCGGTGACCCCGACATTTTGCTTCTGCGCTCTGTCTCCCTCGGCGATGTGTTCGGCGTAGTTTCGTCCGACGCAAAAGACATTCTTGCGTGGCTGGGGAATGGGGGCCAACAGGTCAGGATCAGAAACCACGGCATCCGCATGTTGGCCAGCCTCGGCCTGCGACACCAACGCGCGCAGCGCGGCAATGGCATCAGCGCCCCCCTCGATGGTGGCCAGAAGGCTATCCCAGCCAGCGCCCGCCTTTGCAAGATGGAGCCAGTTTCCATTTCCAAGCTCGACCGCTCCGCAGGGCTTGCCGTCAATTGAAAGTGTCGCCAATTTCATGTCGCCTCTCCCTTCGGCCCCCTCGCACACTGCTGCTTAGGGTGGTCTTTCGCGCGCCTGAGCATCCATTCTTCAACGCAGCAGGCTCGCTACAGACACGTCCCCATGTATTGACAAAGCGCGCTCGGCACCGTGAAATCAACTGACCAATTCACCAATTGGGTGGGTCTCAATGGCGAAAACAGAGCTTCTTGTACAGCGCATCAGGCAGATCATCGCGTCTGACGGCTATGTTCACAACGACCGACTGCCTCCGGAGCGGGAGATGTGTTCGATGCTGGGGGTCACGCGCAATCAATTGCGGTCCGCACTGACCAAGCTTGAATCCAGGGGCCTGATATGGCGCCATGTGGGCCGTGGCACATTTGTCGGCGAGCGTCCTGTTCTGAACCTTGAGGACGTTACGTACCTTCGGGACCAGGTGACACCTCCGCAGGTTGCGACCGTTCGGCTGGCTATTGAACCGGAACTGGCGCGTCTTGCAGCATTGCATAGCGCGCACGCTGATCGAGAAGAGCTTCGCACCTGTGCCGAGCGTTGCCGCGAAGTTCCCGACTGGCGCAGCTATGAGGCGTGGGACAACAAGTTTCATTTCGCGGTTGCTCGCAGCGCAAAGAACAAACTCTTCTTGTATTACTTCGAAACACTGAATGTGGTCAGGCGTTCCATGGTCTGGAGCCAGCCACGCACGACCCCCAAACCTGCGAAAAACTACTCAAGCTTTCTGGAACATGATTTGATCGTTCAGGCGATTGAAAAAAATGACGGCGACGGTGCTGCGCAACTCATGAGGGAGCATCTGCATTCGGTCTACGGGCGTATTCTACCTTCACTAGGCAAGACTGCGGCGCCAAGAACCGATTGACGCGCTGTACCTAAAGCAGCGAGACCCCCGCAGGATAGGAGCCCCTGTGACGGCCCCATCGCTGCGGGTGTGCGGATTGATAAACTAGGTCACAGTGACGGACAGCTTGCCAAGTGCCGGGATTTCCACTTCCATCACATCGCCTTTGACCACAGGGCCAACGCCGGAGGGTGTTCCGGTCATGATCACGTCGCCCGCTGCCAGTTCAAAATACTCCGACAGGTAAGAAATCATCTCGGGCGTTTTCCAGATCAACTGATTGAGATCGCCTTCCTGACGCAGGTCACCGTTCACTTTCAGTGTGATCGTACCCTCATCCAGGTGACCGATCTCTTCGACGGTGTGGATCGGGCCGATGGGCGCCGAGCGCTCGAAGGCTTTACCGATTTCCCAGGGACGGCCCGCCTTTTTCATCTCGCCCTGAAGATCCCGGCGGGTCATGTCCAAGGACAGTGCGTAGCCGTAGACGTGATCCATTGCGCGCTCGACCGGGATGTTCTTACCACCGGATTTCAGCACGACGGTCAATTCAGCTTCGTGATGAACATCAGAGGTGTGGGGTGGATAGGGAAAGTCCCCCGTTGTGTCGAGATTGTTGGGGTTCTTCTGAAAGAAGAAGGGAGGCTCCCGGTCCGGATCATGTCCCATCTCAATGGCATGCGCTGCATAGTTGCGGCCGATGCAATATACCCGTCGCACCGGGAATGCGCCGCCCGATGCGACGGGGATCGACGTAACGGGTGGCGTGGGAATAACGTAGTCAGACATTGAGCCGCTCCATGCTTTGGGTCCCGTTTGGCATAGAGGCTGACATCTGAGAGATCAATCTGACCAATGGGCGGATTGGTTTGTCAATGCCCGCTCTGGCCGCCGAGTGACGAGGGGCTCGGCAAGCAGGTCCTGTTGCTAAATGGCGTCCGTGGTCTCTTGCGATTGTAGCCACTTCACCACAGATGCGCGCTTTGCATCCATGTGATGGAGCAGCGTAGCCGCGAGATTTGGGCCATCCCTTGCGACAAGACATTGCAGGATTTTCTCATGCTCCTGCACAGCGTCATACCACCGGCCCTCGGACATATTGGCCAGATAGCGCGCGCGTTGCATACGCAGAGACAGCGCCTGGCAGGACGTGGTCAATGTCGCGTTGCGCGCAGCCAACAGGATGGCGCGGTGAATCTTTTGGTTGACGCTGAAATAGGCGTCCAGATCCCGACTTTCATAGCTCCGGATCATCTGCGCGTGCAGCGCGCGCACCTCCTCGATCTCAGCGTCGGTGATATGCTTGCAGGCCAATTCGCCGGACAGTGCTTCGAGTGCGCCCAGTACAGGGAAGACCTCGTCGACTTCCTCCTGCGTGACTTGTGTCACCCATGCGCCACGGTTTGGCTCCAACCGGACCAACCCGTCGGATGCCAGCACCTTCAGCGCTTCACGTAAGGGGGTGCGGGATACCCCGAACCGTTCGCAGAGCTGCTTTTCCGGGATCTTGGTCCCTGGTTTCAATTCTGAATTGATGATCAGGGGTTGCAGGCGGTCGACCAACTCATGATGCAGGGATTTGCGCATGATTGTTTGGGATGTGTGCAATGTCATCGCGTCACCTCATTGCGTCAGGGCACGTTCGAGCAAGCGTGCAATATGTATGGGTTTTCGGTCCGTCAGATCTGCCACTTGATGACGGCAAGAGGTGCCATCCGCAACAATTATTGTGTCTTGCGCCGCGTCCTGTATGGCAGGCACAAGATCAAGTTTCGCCATTTTGCGTGATATGTCGTGTGTTTCGACGCCATAGCCAAAGGCACCCGCCATGCCGCAACAGCTCGTCTCGACCACCTCGATCTCTGTGTCGGGCAGACGCGCCAGTGTCTTTTCGATGGAGGACATCACCCCCATCGCCTTTTGGTGGCAATGGCCATGCAGCAACACTTTGGGCGCGGGCGAAGACAGGGGCAGTTTGAAATCCGGGTTATTGTCCTGATCCGCGATGAATTCCTCCAGCATGCGGGCATGCTGGGCCAATACCTCGGTCTCTTTGCCGGGCAAAAGCGCAGGGATTTCATCGCGCAGGGTCAACAGGCAGCTGGGCTCAAGACCAATGATCGGAATACCTTGCTGGGCAAAGGGCAGCAGCGCATCAACAAGACGTTGCGCCTCTCGCTTTGCTTCTTCTACCAGACCCGCGGACAGGAAGGTGCGGCCACAACACAAGGGGCGTTCACCCTTGGGGGCGGTCGCAACATGCACTGGGACATCTGCGGCCTTGAGCACCTTTGCCGCAGCGCGCAGGTTCTCTGGTTCAAAATACCGGTTGAAAGTATCCGCAAAAAGAACCGCTTTGGGCGTTTGCTGTGCGGCGATTTCACCCTCCTCAAAGGGCCGCGCATGCCATCTGGGCAAATCGCGCGTGGCGGTGAAACCCGTCAGTTTTTCAGTCAGCCGGGCAAGACCGGGCGCGCTGTTGCGCACATTCATCAAGAACGGCACCCGCGCCGCCCATCGGGCATAGCGCGGCAGATAGGCGACCAGACGGTCATGCAGGCCGAGCCCATGTTTTTTGAGGCGTGCGGATTGGACCTCGATCTTCATCCGGGCCATGTCAACGCCTGTGGGACATTCCCGTTTGCATCCCTTGCAGGACACACAAAGCTTCATTGTCTCGGCCATCTGATCGGAGGTCAGCGCGTCTGGCCCCAATTGCCCCGAGATCGCGAGACGCAACGTGTTCGCGCGCCCCCGGGTCAGGTCCTGTTCCTTGCGGGTCACCCGGAAGGAGGGGCACATCACGCCGCCTTTCAGCTTGCGACAGGCCCCGTTGTTGTTGCACATCTCGACGGCGCCCTGAAATCCGCCGCCGCTGCCGGTCCATTCGGACCAGTCGAGCCCGGTCTGAAACTCCGGCACCTTGTAGTCAGGGCTGTAGCGAAAGAGCGACCGGTCATCCATTTTGGGCGCTTCCACGATCTTGCCGGGATTGAACAGACCATCCGGATCAAACCGCTGCTTTACCTCAGCGAAACTGGCCACCATCCGAGGGCCAAACATCTTCTCGTGAAACTCCGACCGGACCAGCCCATCGCCGTGCTCGCCCGAGTGCGAACCTTTATAGCGCGCAACCAGATCAAAGCATTCTTCGGCGATCGCGCGCATCTTCTTGACGTCCTGATCCAGCTTGAGGTTCAAGACCGGACGCACGTGCAGGCACCCAACCGAGGCGTGCGCATACCAGGTGCCACGCGTGCCGTGTTTCTCAAATATATCGGTCAGACCAGCCGTATAATCGGCAAGATCAGGCAATTCGACGGCACAATCCTCGACAAAGGACACCGGTTTGCCATCTGCTTTCATGGACATCATGATGTTCAGGCCGGAGCTGCGCAGCTCCGCGATCCGCGCCTGCATCTTGGGGTCGGGCACGGCCGTAACACCGCCCCAGTTCTTCCCGCTTTTGCCCCAGGAAAATCCAAGATCGCCCATGACCTCTTCAAGCTCTTTGAGCTTTTGGGGATGCAGGCTGGTGTCTTCCTCGGCAAATTCCACCAGCAGCAGGGCCTCTGGCTTGCCGGTCACAAATTCTTCGATGGTGTCGCGGAAGATCGGGATGTCGCGGGCCAGCGCGATCATCGTGGCGTCCACCAGCTCAACACCCTGCGGGTTCAGTGTGACCAGATGCTGTGCGGCATCCATGGCCTGATGGAAGGTAGGGAAGTGGCAAACGCCCAGTACCTTTTCCGACAGGATCGGCCAAAGCTTCAACTCAATCGCCGTGGAATAGGCCAGTGTCCCTTCGGATCCGACCAGCAGATGGGCAAGGTTGTTGGCCGTATCCTTGGGTACCAGCGCATCAATGTTGTAGCCGCCCACCCGGCGCATCACGTTGGGGAATCGCGCATCAATCTCGGCGGCCTCGCGCGCGCCCAGTCTCAACAGGTCGTCTTGCAGTGCGGTGAAATCCGCCGCGCTGCCCGTGCCAACAGGGCCAAAGCGGTGCTTGCTGCCATCCGCCAGAAACCCCTCGATGGACAGGACATTGTCACGCATCATGCCATAGCGCAGTGATTTGCCACCGCAGGAGTTGTTGCCGGTCATCCCGCCAATGGTCGCGCGGGACGCGGTCGAGACATCCACCGGAAACCACAGGCCATGGGGTTTCAACGCGCGGTTCAATTCGTCGAGCACAATACCGGGCCGCACAACGCAGCGCATGCCCTCCACATCCAGTTCGAGAATATCATTGAAATACTGCGTGTTATCGAGAACCAGGGCATCGTTCACCGTCTGGCCGCATTGCGATGTTCCGCCACCACGTGCCAGCAGGGGCACGCCCCGGTCACGCCCGATGTCGATGGCTGCACGAATGTCGTCTTCGGATTTCGGGGACAGCACACCCAGCGGCATCATTTGATAGAGCGAGGCATCCGTCGCATAGCGCCCGCGCGAAAAGCTGTCGAACAGGACGTCGCCCTCGATGCGGTTTTGCAGGGCGTCGGCGAGGTGCTGCATGGATTTGTCCAATGTCATGGGTCGTCTTTTCGTTTGACTTAATTATGAATTCAAAATTACGCTGGTACAACAAAAATCAAATTTCCTGGACGTGACACTGTGTGATGTCCGCTCAGACACCTGATTGTGAGACATGCCGTTATGAGAAAAGCTGGCCGCCATTTTCTGCAAATACCCGGGCCAAGCGCTGTGCCGGACCGGATTCTCAGCGCGATTGGCCAGCAGACCATCGACCACCGAGGCCCCGATTTCGCCAAGGTTGGCCTGCGCGCGCTGGAAGGAATGAAGTCGATCTTCAAAACCGAGGAACACGTCTTTATCTACCCTGCCTCCGGGACCGGCGCTTGGGAGGCGGCCTTGGTCAACACCCTGTCTCCCGGTGATCGCGTCCTGATGTTCGAGACCGGCCACTTTGCGACCATGTGGAAAAAGCTGGCTGAGAAGCTGAGCCTGAAAGCCGAGTTCATCGAAGGCGATTGGCGCGGCGGTGCCGATCCTGATCAGATCGAGGCTTACCTTGCTGAAGACAAGGCACATGAGATCAAGGCGGTCTGCGTGGTTCACAACGAGACGTCCACCGGTTCGGTGTCGCCGATTGCCGAAGTGCGCAAGGCGATTGACCGGGCGGGGCACCCCGCCTTGTTCCTGGTCGACACAATCTCTGGTTTGGCGTCATTGGAGTATCGCCATGATGAATGGGGGGTGGACGTTACGGTATCGGGCTCCCAGAAGGGTCTTATGTTGCCGCCCGGCCTGTCGTTCAACGCGGCAAGTGCCAAGGCGATGGCGGCCAACACGACAGCAAAACTGCAGCGGTCCTACTGGGACTGGGCCGATATGGTCGGGCCGAACAAGACCGGATATTTCCCCTACACGCCGGGCACCAACCTGCTCTATGGGCTCAATGAGGCCATAGATATGTTGCACGAAGAAGGGCTCGACAATGTCTTTGCCCGTCATGCGCGCCACGGTGCTGCGGCGCGGGCGGCCGTGCGCAAATGGGGGCTCGAAGTGCTGTGTGCCACCCAAGGTCAGGAAAGCGGCGTACTGACGGCCGTGAAAGTGCCGGACGGTCACAGCGCGGATGCGTTCCGTGCCACGACGCTGGAGCATTATGATGTGTCACTGGGCAATGGGCTGTCCAAGGTTGCGGACAAAGTGTTCCGCATCGGGCACTTGGGCGATTTCAACGATCTGATGCTGATTGCGACCCTTGCGGGGGTCGAGATGGGACTGAAGCAAGCCAATGTTCCGCATGAGACAGGCGGTGTGCAGGAGGCGATGGCGCACCTGAACTGAATGAACTGCCCGCAAGACGGGCCAAGACCAATAAGAACCAAGAAAACTGAAATTCTCTGGGAGGAGAACATTATGAAAGTAGTCTCAAGAATACTTGCAGCCACCACAGCGATTGGCATGGCGACGGGCGCCTTTGCGGCGGACGTGACCATGAAATTTGGCCACGTTGGCGCGCCGGGCTCGCTGTTTGAAGCGACGGTCGACAACTTTGCGGCCTGCGTGAACGGCGCGATGGGTGACAAGGTCGAGGTGCAGACCTTCGGATCATCGCAATTGGGTAAGGACAAGGAACTGCTGCAAAAGCTCAAGCTGGGTCAGGTCGATTTCTCACTGCCGTCCTCCGTCATGTCTTCGGTGGATGATGCCTTTGGCATTTTCGAGATGCCCTACATCATCTCGGATCGCGACCACATGCGTCGCGTACAAGGCGAGATGATGGATGTGTTCCAAGGTGCGGCCAACAAGAATGGCTATCACATCGTGGGTCTGGCCGAGAATGGCTTTCGCAACATCACCAACAACACGCGTCCGATCAACGTGCCTGCGGATCTTGAGGGCATCAAGCTGCGCACGCCAAATGGTGTCTGGCGCCTGAAGATGTTCCAGGAATATGGCGCGAACCCGACACCAATGGCGTTTTCCGACGTGTTCACCGCTTTGCAAACCGGCGTGATTGACGGGCAGGAAAACCCATATGCGCAAATCGCGTCGGCCAAATTTCAGGAAGTGCAGAAATACCTGTCGGTGACAGGCCACGTTTACACGCCTGCCTACATTCTGATGTCCAAGAAAAAATACGACAAGCTGGACGCCGAGATGCAGGCCGGTCTGACGAATTGCGCGAACCAGACACAGGATTTCACCTATGAAAAAGCGGCTGAGTTGGAAGCCAGCCTGCTGAAGGTGATCGAAGATGCGGGCGTTGAGGTGAACACTGCGGATAAAGCCGCATTCATTGAAGCATCTGCACCGATCTACAAACAGTTCGCGGATGAGGTTGAAGGCGGTCAGGACATGATCGACAAAGTTCTGGGTCTCGGCAACTCCGGTTGATCAAAATGAGGTGCGGCGGCACCGTTTCGCCGCGCGTCATTCTCGTAAATCCAATACAGTCCTCCGCCCGTGGTTCGCGGGCGGAGGCGGCCGATAGAGTTCCAACAGGTCTGCCAGAATGGAAAATGACGCCTACCCGACCTTGTCGCGGATAAATCGGGGGTTTAGCAAAATCCTCGAATGGGTCACGATCAGCCTGATGATCCTGCTCACACTTGTGGTCACCGCAGCAGTTCTCGCACGCCTGATGGGGCAGAGTTTCTCATGGTACGACGAAGTAGCCGCCATCATGTTGGCATGGATCACCTACTACGGATCGGCGCTTGCGGCCCTGCACCGACGCCACATCGGCTTTGACACGGTTCTTTTGAAACTTCCGCCCAACCTGCGGATTGCGGCAGTGCTCCTTGGCGAAGCGATTGTGCTGATCTTCTTCTTCCTGATGGCGCGCGCCGGACTTCAGGTGCTTGAAGTGCTGGCGGGCGACACGTTGATCTCGCTCACCTGGGTGCCGATCCAGGTCACCCAGTCCGTCATTCCGATTGGGGCCATTCTCTTTATCCTGTGTCAGCTGCTCAGCTTGCCAGGCTACCTCAAGATTACGGCCGCGGGCGTCTCTCTGGAGCATGCGGAGATTGAGGAAGAGGTCGAAACCGAACTGGAAAAGAACAAGGATCGCGTCTGATGCTGATGGCCGGTATTTTCATCGCGATGCTAATCATGATCTGCATCAACATCCCTATCGCCGTGGCCTTGGCGATGAGCGGCGTGCTTGGCCTGCTGCTCACCGAGGGCACGGACAGTCTCGTGACCATAGCATTGGACATGTACGACGGGTCCACCAAGTTTTCGCTGATCGCGATTCCGATGTTCGTGCTCGCCGGGGCCATCATGAACGCGGGCGGGATTACCGACCGGCTGATCAACTTCGTCGGCGCCATCATCGGCTTCATTCGCGGCGGCCTCGCCATGGTCAACATTGGTGTGTCGCTGTTCTTTGCGGAAATCTCCGGCTCAGCCGTGGCGGACGTGGCCGCTATGGGCTCCATCCTGATCCCGCAGATGAAAAAGCGCGGCTACAGCAAGGAGTTTTCGGCGGCGGTCACATCGTCGTCCGCCTCGCTTGCCATCATCATTCCACCATCGATCCCGATGATCTTATACGCTGCTTCGGCCAACACCTCGGTGGAGCAATTGTTCGTGGCGGGCATTGTACCGGGCCTCCTCGGGGCGGGCGGGTTGATGACCGTCGCCTATCTCTTTGCCAAACGCTACAACTTCCCGACCGAAGACGCCTTTCGCCTTGCCCGCCTGCGCGAGACCTTTGTGGATGCGCTGCCTGCCTTCACGCTGCCGGTGATCATTCTGGGCGGTATCTTTGGCGGCTATGTCACGGCAACCGAGGCCGCAGGTCTTGCGGTTCTGGCCTCGCTAGCGGTGTCGGCATGGTACGGCAATCTTGATTTCAGCCATCTGCGCCGCGCGATGCTGGATGGGGGCATTCAGACAGCCGTGGTCATGCTGTTGGTTGCCGCCTCCGTACTCATGGGCGGTTTTTTGACCCGCGCACAGATTCCGCAGCAACTGGCCGAAGGCATCTTGTCGATCACCAACCAGCAATGGGTGATCCTGCTGATCCTGAATTTCTTTTTTCTGATTGTCGGGTTTTTCCTGCATTCCGCTGCCGCCATCATCCTGGTGATCCCGATTGTGATCCCGTTAATCACAGCGGCTGGCATTGACCCGGTGCACTTTGGGCTCGTGGTCACGCTGAACCTCGCCATCGGTCAGCAGACCCCGCCCGTGGCGTCGGTGTTGATCACCGCCTGCTCGGTTGCACGCGCCAATATCTGGGAGGTGTCCAAGGTCAACATCTGGTTCGTGGGCGTGCTTTTGGCCGTGCTGATGCTCTGCACATATGTGCCCTCCGTGCCGATGTTCCTCGTGGAGTATTTCTATCGATGACCAACCAGCCTGCAGAAATCACCGATGTGCTCCGCGACGGTATCCTGTGGATTACATTCAACAGGCCCGAAGCGCGGAACGCGCTGACCTTTGGTATGTATGACCGGCTTGCCGAAATCTGCACCCAGATGCCAACGGACGGATCGGTGCGGGCCATTGTGATCTCGGGCGCGGGGGGCAAGGCCTTTGCCGCCGGAACGGACATGACCCAGTTCCGCGCCTTTGAAACGCCGCAGGACGCGCTGGACTATGAGCAGCAGATTGATGCGGTGTTGGACGCGGTTGAGCGCTGCCCGGTGCCGACCATCGCCGCGATCAACGGGGCCTGTACAGGGGGCGGTGGTTCCATCGCCGCAGCCTGTGACATTCGGATCGCTTCCGCCAGCCTGAAGTACGGATTTCCCATCGCCCGCACCCTTGGCAATTGCCTGGCGGCGGGCAATCTTGCGCGATTGTCCGAGCTTATTGGCGCCGGACGGGTGCGTGAGATCATCTTTACCGCGCGCCTGATCGAAGCTGATGAAGCACGCGCGACAGGACTGGTGAGTGAATTTCTCCCCGATGAGGACGCCCTGATGGCGCGCGCGGCCGACCTGGCCGACAAGATCGGGTCGATGGCCCCGCTGACCCTACGCGCCACGAAAGAAGCCCTGCGCCGCAACCGGTCAGCTTTGCCGGTAGACGATTCCGATCTGATCGTGTCGTGCTACATGAGCCATGATTTCCGCATTGGCATGGAGGCGTTTCTGGCCAAGAGAAAACCTGTGTGGACAGGCAAATGAGCGCCAAAACGGGTCCGCTCAGCGGTATGCGCGTCATCGAACTGGCCCATATCATGGCGGGCCCGGTCTGCGGGCTAATGCTGGCCGATATGGGGGCCGATGTCATTAAGGTCGAAAAGCCCACCGGAGATGACAGTCGCCGGTTTGTACCGCCGGACATCGGCGGTGAGGCAGCAGCCTATATGATGATGAACCGCAACAAGCGCGGCATATCGCTCAACCTCAAAGATCCCGCTGGTGTCGCAGTGCTGCGCAAACTGCTGGCCGACGCAGATGTGGTGGTCGAGAACTACCGCATGGGCACGATGGAGAAGCTGGGTCTGTCTTACGAAGATCTTGCGGTGGCCAACCCGCGTCTGATCTATTGCGAAATATCCGGATTTGGTCGTACGGGTCCCTACGCAGAGCGCGGCGGATTTGATCTGATCGCGCAGGGCATGTCTGGGCTGATGTCGATCACGGGCGAAGGGCCGGGCCGCCCGCCGGTTAAAGTCGCCGCGCCGATTTCGGACATCAATGCGGGTATTCTGGGCGCAATGGGCGTCTCTGCGGCCTATGCGAACATGCTGCAAACGGGCCTTGGTCAAAAGGTGGATACATCCCTCTTTGAAGCGGCCATCGTGCAAACCTATTGGCAATCAGCAATTGCCTTTGCGACCGGGGACGCGCCCCAACCGCTCGGCTCTGCACACCCCCTCAATGCGCCATATCAGGCTTTCCGAACAAGCGATGGCTGGATCAATGTTGGCGCCGCGAACCAAAGCAATTGGCTGCGGTTTCTGGATGTCATCGCCGCACCAGAGCTGGATCGGGATCCGCGGTTCAATTCAAACGCGGCGCGTATTCAGAACCTGCCGGCGCTGATCGACATTCTGAGCGGCTATCTTGCGCGCGACACAACCGAGAATTGGTTGGCACGTATGGACGAGGCAAAACTTCCGGCCGGACCCGTCAACGATATCCTGCAGATGCACGCAGACCCTCAAGCCAATGCGCGCGATATGATCGTTGAGGTTGATCACGCCACAGCGGGCTCTGTTAAAACTATTGGTCATCCAGTCAAATACAGCCGAACGCCAGCTCAGGTGGATCAGGCATCCCCGGCTCTGGGCCAACACAGCCGCGAAGTGCTGGCCGAAATCGGGTATGACAGCTCTGACATTGAAGCGTTAGTCCAATCAAAAGCGGTAATCGCGTCATAGCTTACGAGCGCCCCAAATCACTTTTTACATCAGGTACTTTTTTTGAGAGAAACGGAGCTGCGTGAAAGGAACCATTGAGGAATCTGACACCCAAACACGCCTAGAGCATCATTGACGCTTCGCTGGAATGACGCCAAGCGCATGGGATTGGCGTATGTCCTGGCACCAGCATAAGGCCAGAACGATCACAATTCGCAAAGGGAAAATGGCGACGAACTTGCGTTAAGAACGTCCGCTTCTTATGCCGCTGGTACACTTGCTCCACAAATGCAGCGAATGGCCGCTTCCAGCCCTCCCCGCCAACGATACACTAGTCAACCGGCCCCTTCCGAAACATCCGCTCTATCACCTTGGCCTGCCGTTCGTTAAATTGGTTTCGATGCCAGTCATAGAAACGTGCCTTGGCAATGAAGAAGCCTACGCGATCCAAAGTGATCTGCTGCGCTGCAAGCACCAGTTTAGAAAATCAGGTAAGCCAAGATGTGACGTCCAGTGTCTTCTGGTGCCGCTCAAGCTGATCACAATAGTCTTTTCGCTTTCGTTCGATGGTGAAGGCGAGCGCAAGTGACTTGGCTGGCCGATATTCTGAGCCAGGGACTTTTCGGCAAGGGCTCGACCCAAGCAACCATTCCCGTCATCGAATGGATGAATAATCTCAAAGTAGAGGTGACTCAGGCCCGCGCGCGTCAACGCCGGCACGGGCTCTTCTTCACCCGGCGAAGTCTGGCTGAACCAGTCGCCATACCATTCCATTTCTTCTTGAACCTGTGAAGATGGCGGTGCTTCAAAGTTCACGACAGGACGATCAATGCGGCCAGAGACAATCTGCATTGCATCTTCGTGTTGTCGGTACGACCCGATGGCCTCCAGCCGGTTGTCGAATGACAAGAGCATCTCGTGCCACCCAAACAGTGTGTTATGCGTGAGACGCTCGGCATAGGTTGAGCATACGTCGACCATCATCTTGGCCACGCCCTGTTCACGAGGCTTGTTCGGATAGCTTTCCGGTTCCAATCCAAGGTGTCGGCGCAACGAATATTGCAAGCTGAGCCGATCCAGCACCAAAGGCCTTCGGGTCTGCGCTGAGCACCGACTGATTGAAAGTCAAAGCCCGACCGATTGGAAGCGGGACGCCTCGGACTTGATCCGTTCGGTGCTCTTCACCGGCATCGCTACTAGCCAACTCGAGCTCCGGCAGGTATCTCAGGGTTTGCAGATCGAACGTCGTCAGAAACGTCTTCGTTGTCAAGAAGGTATGCGGTGCTCCGGGTCTTGGCGCCCGCGTTCCGCTTGCGATCAGACTCTTGTACGGCAACCGCGCCTGCAGATCGCGGCTGATCTCCTTGTCGAAGGTGTCCTTGAGCCCCGCCCGGTCGATGGGCTGGTGATCGGCACATGGCGTCGCACCAAATTGCCGGAAGATCGCCATCGGGGGCCGCGACGTGCCTGGCGTCATCAACTGATAGGAGTCCCTTATATCGGCTTCCCGCGCCAACCACCCCTCCAGTTTCGAGGTCGCCGTCGCGGCACTCAGCGTTAGTCGGTTGGCGAATAGTTCCACAAGCCCACCATGGCGCGAATCAAAGACCAGTTGGTCCAGAACCATGAGGGCCGCGTTTGACAAAAACGCCACATCTTCAGGGTTTTTTGAGCGTGCCAAGGTGACCCGACCCAGCAGTTGCGGTAAGATCATTAAGCTGACTGAGAGGATGCGTAGCTGGTATGTCATACCACAACACTATCGTGTCGCGGCGCTTTTCGGCATAATGGCTTACCCAAACCGCCCCGCCCTGCCCTTCCCCTTTATGTCCGATAATCTTGCCTTATCGGTCATAAACAAGCTAGGTATACACCTATGTCAAATAATCCCGAAAACCCATCTCGAGCGATCAAAGTTCCGCATCCCCATGATAATGACGAGGCAATTGCGCTTCCTTCGGATGTCGCTGGATCTGGTACACTCGACCTGCTTATCAAAACCGCGCAGGATTATTCCAAACACGCTACCTCCGAAAATACGCGGAAGGCATACGCTAGGGACTGGGCCCATTTCAACCGCTGGTGTCGCCGTCATGGTGCCGATCCAGTTGGTCTAGCCCCCTGCCCTGATCCGCAATTGATTGGGCTCTACCTCACTGCACTCGCGGCGCCTGCTGACAATACTGCCTTTGGGGTAAGTTCCTTTTCTGTCAGTACCATCGAACGGCGATTGTCCGGTCTTTCTTGGAACTATGCGCAACGCGGCTTCACGTTTGACCGCAGGGACCGCCATATCGCAACTGTTCTGGCGGGGATCAAGCGCAAACATGCACGCCCACCGGTGCAGAAAGAAGCGATCTTGCCAGAGGAGATCATCGCAATGGTGGCCACCCTGCCCTTCGATCTTCGGGGGTTGCGAGATCGTTCCATTTTGCTTTTGGGCTATGCAGGAGGATTGCGGCGCTCCGAGATTGTCAGCCTTGATGCGGGTAAAGGTGACACGCCTGACAGCAGAGGATGGGCGGAGATTCTGGAATATGGAGCTTTGCTTACACTCAACACAAAAACCGGCTGGCGCGAGGTTGAGATTGGCCGAGGATCCAGCGAACAGACCTGTCCCGTGCATGCGCTTGAACAATGGCTTCACTTCTCTAGGATCGATTTTGGCCCTATTTTCGTGCGTATTTCGCGCAGTGGGAAACGGGTGATGGAAAGCCGTCTCAATGACCGGCATGTGGCCCGCCTCGTCAAGAAAACTGTTCTTGATGCAAATATTCGCCCCGAATTGCCGGAGAAGGACAGGCTGGCGCTTTTTTCGGGCCACTCGCTTCGTGCCGGGTTGGCCTCCAGCGCTGAAGTCGATGAACGTTATGTTCAAAAGCAACTTGGTCATGCCTCTGCCGAGATGACCCGTCGCTATCAACGGCGTCGCGACAGGTTTCGGGTGAATTTGACTAAGGCGGCTGGGTTGTAGTGAAATCACGAAATTCCCCTGTGGAGACGCCCGACAAAACTCCGCTCTAGGTTTAGGGTTCCATCGCCAGCTTTTTTCATCATTCCACGAAGATACCCGGCAGGTGATAGAAGCTCTCCAGCACAGAATTTCTCAAAGATGAGAACCGCAGCGGCGGTGGCCGACTGTTGCCCCATTTGTTGATGTGCGAGCTGCCAGAGTCTCTCCGATATTCCAATCATCGGACAGATCTTGGCGATTGTTCGTTGTAAATCAGGCCAGTGCTTTAGATACCCTCCAAGATCATGGGCCCAAGTTTGAAATTCGGGACAAGCCTGGATTATCGTAGCGAGGTTTAGCCTGTTATTCGTCTGGCATCTGTTTTTCAGAGCAGGCTTTGTGTTCTCACTACTATTTATGGATTTAAGTTCATTTGTAGTTTGTAAGTGGGGTTCATTATTGACCTCGCTGGGGTCCGGGTTTCTCGTGTCGCTGAGGCTTTGTTTGCGGAGAGTTGAGTTTCCTTGGATGTCATTATCGGTCTGGCTTCTTAGAAGTGCTTCGTCTACGAGATCACTTAAACTATTGAAATCATTTAATGTTATAGCGATTTGATTTGAATCAGAGTTGCGATTGGGCAGGAGATGAACAAGGTCTTGATACTTAGCCCTCAGTTCTTCCAACAGTTTTGGTGATATGGAGCAGGGAGCTTCGAGACGTGCACGAATGGTGCGTCTGACCACGGTGATTTGGCGTTTGAGTTGCTGGCAGAGTACCCGTTCTGCTTTCAGTTGCTCGTATGTACATTCAAATTCTTCGGCGCGTGCGGCCAAAGGTGACAGGTCAAACCCGTAGGCTTCAACGATATATCCGTTGCCGTCCCTGTGGCCCCAACGTTTACCGTTTGAACTGTCTTTAAATGCGATGATACAAGCTTCTGCCAGCCGCCTAGCGTGCCGCTTCAATGCCGAGAGCGAAAAGCCCGTGTGTTGCATCAAAAGCGTATTGGAGGGCCAGACAATTGGTCGTTTGTTCTCTTCCCAGTCTTGTGGTTGGGTGAATGCACAAAGCGTATCTAACAGCAAAAGATCTGCTGCCTTCAAGCCGATGTGCGCGCCGACTCTCTTTACCGCAATGATAGACTTGGCTTTGCTGACGGTCTGTCTTTCTCCTTCTTCCGCTAGTTTTTCTGTGATGAGAAGGGCTTGAGACTGCTTGCGCCATCCATTCGATGGTTGGCTGTCTTTGACAATATCTTCTTCGGTCCGAGGCGATTCACGCTCGGTTGCTCCTTGTGGAGCTGAGTACAAATGTTCCATGGCCTGTCAGCACACAAAGAAAACGTGTTCGTCCAAAGACGTTTTTCGTTGTTTCACGAATCAGAGGCTGCTAGGGTCATGGTGTCTAAGCAAAACCGCGCTTCTCAGCGCTGCAGCCCTCGGGACTTCGGTTTCGAGGGTTTTTCTTTAGGTGCCTTCCTCCTTTCTGCTCGTTGCCTGTATTCGGATGCTAACAGGTGTTAACACCCCCTACCCTTTGGGGCTTTCTGACTGAAACCGCTCAAAGGATTCCTTGATAAGACCTTCAAGATGAAGGTCCAACCAATCCGCAAATTTCTCTGTGCTGCCTTTCCTGGCGATTGAGAGCTGCAGAGAGCTCTTGCCACTTCTTATGCTCACACCAGGAATTGGTTGCTGCTCGCGTGAAATTCTATCTTGCGGGCCGCGGCGAGACTGGGCAGCGATCAACGCGTCGAGCCGGTTGTCCGACGATAGTTCGGTACCTGACTTTGCCAAAAACTTAAGGGCTGCCTGTTCCGTGAGTTGATGTGTGTCGAATAGCGTCGCGAGGGCCGTCCATTTTGGTCGCCCCGCCTCAGGCGCCGCGCCAATCGCGTCGCCGACATTCATCGGAACAAGACGCACAATCCGTTCGAGTTGAGACAATGTGTTCTTGCTGATGGCTAATGCTTCGATGGTTTCCGAGCGGGAAAAGCCCTGTTCCAGAATCGCATGCGCAAACCGAGCCCGTTCGTAGTAGCTGAGTTCAGTACGGCTTGCGTTTTCTAGACCTTTTGCCTTGAGCGCGTCGGTATCGTCCAGTGTCCGGATGAGCGCTTTCACAGGAAGATCCAAGTGTTTGCAGGCGAGGATTCTCCGCCGGCCATAGATGACTTCAAAGTAGCCGTCGCGATCCTTAGAAGGTCTCAGCAGCACTGGTATTTGTTGACCGGCCGAGGCGATGCTGTCTGCTAAATCTTGAATACCGGGCTGTAGATTGCCGCTGTTAACAGCTGTTAACTCGACCTCAAGCCGGTCTTTTGGCCCCCAAGGCAGGATTAGTCCGGGATCAATCTCCTGTATGCCTCCAAGCCCGGCCCGTACGGAGCCAATAGTGCCCTTTGGCAAGGTGCGCTGCGCACGCTCGCGTGTCTCGGCCGCGTCCGCTGTCGACCCTGCCGCTGCTGTTATGGCGGCCATGATTCCAGTTTTGTTTTTTCCCATCGCCATGATTACCGCCTCCAGGCCTGTTGGATCATTTGTGCCACCTCGGCCCCCACTGCATCCATGCTGCTGCGAGCCCGGTCATATGTGGAACGTGTCATTTCGGCCCGTATGACTTCATAGATCGACATTTTCAACATTGCGGCATCTGCGATCGCGGTGCTGCGCAAGCCGGTCGCCGCAACAACGCGATCCTGGAAAAGAGCGCGCATCAGGCTGACGATTTGCTGACTTGGAATGTCACTTGGATCGTCTCGCGTGATCAGGAAAGAGAAGAAATCATGATCAAGCTGAACCCCTGTGTCTTCGATGACCCCAAGATACGCGGACGTCATCTCGACAAACTGTTGTGTCGAAGCCAGGTCCAACATGCTGGGTGTCATCGGAACAATCACGGAAGTAGCCGCATAAAGCCCGGTGAGCGTTAGAAATCCGAGAGCAGGGGGGCTATCAATGATCACGACATCGTAGTCATGCTGAACAGTCTCTATTGCGCGGCTTAGTCTCTCAAAAAATGCGACACCCCGCCCCGCGTTCACCGCAGTTTCCGTTTCAAACTCACTCAGGACAAGACGTGCTGGCGAGAGATGTAAACCTGGAAAGTAAGTGCGTACGATCGCATCGGACATGGGCAGCGGGTCATCGTAGCGTAGCGCATCGTAAATTGATGCCCCGTCGAACTCGAGCTCTGTTTGTATGCCGCAAAATCCGGTCAGACTGCCCTGCGGGTCGAGGTCGATTGCGAGTGTGCGGTATCCGTTCAGCGCGAGGTAATGACATAGGTGGATTGCCGATGTGGACTTGGCCGAGCCGCCTTTGAAATTCATCAGTTGAATAACTTGCAGCTTGTCGTCTCCACGGCGACCAGGAAGGTATTTGCCCGCCGAACGCGAGCCCTCCTCGAGCGTTTGCCGGGCCCGCAGGATTTCATCACCGGAGTAGAACCGACGGCCATTCCTGATGATGGTAGGCTCGGGGAGAGATCCATCGGAGTGGCACTTCCGCAGGAATTGGCCCGTAACGCCCAGCAGGTCGGCGACTTCGGTTGCGCTGAAATTTCGCAGTTGTTTGCGTTGGTCCGGCGCGTATGCCTGCTGAAGGTGGGTGGTCAAAGCCGTGTGTAGACGCGTCGCCATCTCACGCGTAAGGTCAGATTGAGTGGCCGCCTCAATGGGTGACGTTTGGAACATGGTTGTCTTTTCTTTGCTCGAATTGGCTTATTTGCGCAACTTGACTCATAAAGGCCGCGATTCACCCTGCTAAGTCAAGGATTTTATCCACAGATTGTGCCTGTACCTTCTCGGGCCACAAGGGGCATGGCAGAGCGCGCTACTGTTAACAGCTGTTAACAGCGCCGAGTATGGCGATGGTGATGGGAATCTTCTAACCCTCCAGTCTCAAGTCTGACACCGAAAGCTGCCTCAAATCCATTGCATGCTTCGTCGCGCTTTCGCCAATAAAGAGTGCTAGTAAAAATGGTGCGGTTGATCTCTGCTTGCCGCCATCCATTGGCGAAAACTGATGCCGGTGAGCGGTAATTGTGGACGCAAAGGAACTCAGGAGCTAGGTTTCTCCGTCAAAGGAGAAGGCAGTGCGGGTTCTTTGGTTTTTGTCTCTGGTAATTTCGTTGGTATCCTCGCCTCTGTCCGCGGATCGGGCAGCCTATGTGGATTTGGCGCGGCGCGGATGGAGCTACGAGTTGCGGACAACAATGGTGGGGCGGGATTTGTCGATCCCCGTCCATATTCATGGGAAGGACCTTGCAGGCGCGAGCCTATGTCTTGTCGGCGAAAGACCTCATGAAGCGTCGATCACGATCATCAATGCTTTCCGAAGCCTTGCTTTGCACGCCTTCGGAAAGCGCATGCCGATGCGCTATGCGGGGCGTAGCGCGGCGAATTGCGGTTCTGGTAGAACGGTGGTGTTGAGGCTCTATTCCGGTCATCCCCCAAACCGGGATCTTTCCGCCGATCTGCGCTGGATGAACAAGATTTACCAATTGGGTTTGCCGGCGAGAGGGGATTTCGCGGCGTCATCTCCCGCCATGGCGCAAACGTTTTTCGGCCGACGCGGGCAGGGGACACATATCATGGTCAAGCAACCCGCCTTGAATGAGCTTGGGTCGCTTGAGACAGCATTTTATAAATCCATCCTCATTGAGGAGCTGTTTCAGTCCTTTACCTTCGGAATGGATATCTTGCTGTTCGATCGCACAGCCGCGTTTCAGTCAAAGCTGCAGGAGACGCCACTCAATCTGCACCGCCTTCCCTGGAGTTCCCGAGCGTTCATGAGGGCTCTGGTCAGTTCCAACCCGACGGGGCTTTGCACGTTCGACGTCTTTATGCTGCATGCCGTGGCCGAAGCGCCGGTGGACCAGACCACCGAGCCAGGCTTTATTGATTATGTCGACCAGAACTACGATCAGTTGTTTGCACGTGCGCTCGCTACCATGGCTGATCCTCAGCTGGCTGCACTCTTTGACCCGACGTGTCGCTTGTGATTTGAGGAACAGGGTTAATACCTAAATGGGTATTTGCGGTTCTGGTAAGTCCCGTTAGCTTCGGTGCAGATGGTCATCCACATATGTGGTCAGGGGGACCAATGGACACCAGATCAGACACGACACCATCGGGCGTTGCAACGCTTGTTTCACATTTGTCCTCTGGTCTTGTCGGACATGAGTATCTGATCGAAAGACTGCTGGTTTCTCTTCTGGCAGGCGGCCACATGCTTGTCGAAGGTGCGCCGGGCCTGGCAAAGACGCGGGCGGTCAAGTGGTTGTCGGATGCGGTTGAGGGAAGTTTCGCGCGGATACAGTGCACGCCTGATCTTATGCCATCCGATCTGACCGGAACCTTGGTTTACCGACCACAGGACGCGGGTTTCGAGTTTGTTCAGGGACCGGTGTTCAATAATCTCGTACTGGTTGACGAGATAAACCGCGCACCGCCCAAGGTACAATCAGCGCTGCTTGAAGCGATGGCCGAGCATCAGGTAACGGTGGGGAATGACACCCACAAGTTGTCGGATCCCTTCCTTGTCGTCGCCACTCAAAATCCGATTGAGCACGATGGTACCTTTCCGCTGCCCGAAGCCCAACTCGACCGGTTCATGCTGCATGTGGTTCTGCAACTACCTGATATCGATACGGAAAGGCGTATCCTTGATCTTGTGGAGTCTGAGGGGCAGGAGGGGGTTGTTCCATTTGAGCCGATGTCGCTCGACAAGCTGTCTGAGGCACGTGAAGCCGTGCGTGGCGTTCATCTGGCGCCGGAGTTGCGCGACTATATCGTGCGTCTGGTTGATGCCACACGGCAGGGGTCCCTGTCAGAAGATGTTGAACATGCTGTTTCCCCCCGCGGAACTTTGGCCCTTGCAGCTTCGGCGCGTGCGCGTGCGTATCTGAAGGGACGTGACTACGCTATGCCGGAAGATGTCGCGGCTCTGGCAGCAGATACGCTGGCGCATCGGCTGGTGCTGAGTTGGCGCGCGGTTGCGGATGGTCGCCGACCGAGAGACTTGATCGCCGACATCGTCTCCGCCGTGGAACCCCTGTGACGGCGGCGCTTGATGCTCCCGGTATCGCTTTGCGCTCAGATGCGCTGATTGCGCTGCGCCGGGTGATCATGAATGCTGAAACGGCACCGGTTCTGGCTAATCTACCCGGCGGCTACGCGACGCGGCGCAAGGGGCATGGGTTGGAAGTGGCTGACATGCGCGAATACGTGGCGGGGGATGATGTTCGTCATTTGGATCGCAATTCAACTGCCCGAACCGGTCGTTTGCACATTCGCCAATTTCAGGAGGAACGCGACAGGGTCAGTTTGCTGATTGCTGATTTCCGGCCCGCCATGTTCTGGGGTTTGCGGCGGGCATTTCGATCCGTCGCTGCTGCTGAGGCTCTCAGTCTGATTGGTTGGAGTATCGTGGAAAGCGGTGGGCGCGTAGGACTGTTAGCGATAACATACGAAGGATCAGTGATCGTGCCGCCGCGTGGGCGGGCAAGAGGTATGCTCGATGTCATTGGTGGTATGGTCGAGGCCCATGCCAACAGCCTTGCTGCGATGGCTGGAAATGGAGCCCAGACGCAGGCGTTGGATATCGGACTTTCCCGGGCGGAAAAATTGGTACCTTCAGGGGCCGAACTGATCATCGCCTCTGGCTTCGATACGCCGGGACCCGGTCTCGCGGACAGACTGAATGCGCTTGCACGACGGCGCACCCCCCGTTTGGTTCTGATCACGGATCAAAGTACCAGCCACATGCCACGTGGGCGCTATCCGGTGCGATTGGCTGACGGGCGTCGATTGCGATTATCACTTGGCGGGGCAGGGGGGGCTGAATTTCCGCCTGTCCAGTCGATTGCAGGCTACCCGGCACTCACGCTGGACGCGGGAGAGCCGGTGGAGCAAACAGCGCGTCGAATTCGGGCCGTCTTTCAAAGGGAGCAGGCGGCATGACCGACCGGGCGCTGAGCGAAGCTGCGATGCTGAGCAGTTTGCGAGACATCCGCTTGCCCGCAGATGCAGCGGGCGGCATCGTTGCAGAGCTGGCGCTGATCGTAGGATTGTCTGCCCTGGCGGCGCTGCTGGTGGCCGGGATGCTGCGATTGGTGAGCCTGCGTGAGCGCGCGCCTGTGCCGCAGACACTGACCGACAGGCTTGCCGAATTGCGCGGATTGAGAGAGGGGGATCGGCGAGTAGCACTGCTCCATCTTTTGCGCAGCCACGCACCGGATCGGTATGCAGAAGTTGCATCCAATCTCTACGCGCCGGGAAACGAGCTGGAGAACGATGCCTTGGAGGCGGAGGTAGCACGCCTTGCTTGATCTCGCCGATCCATGGGTTTTGCTGCTGTTGCCCTTGCCGTTGTTGGCCGCGCGGCTTTTGCGTACGGGTCAGGTTTCGGGCGGCGCTCTGCGTGTGCCTGATCGTGTTGGCGCGGGGTTGGTGGCAGCGGGGCAGGGGCGCGTTGACGCTTTCAGGATAAGTTCACGACAGGGGTTGCCTTGGTTGATCTGGGCATTGCTGGTCATTGCGCTCTCCGGCCCTCGCGATCTTGCCCCGGTCTCTGCGCTAAAGGTGTCGGGGCGCGATCTGGCGATTGTACTGGATTTATCCGGCTCCATGGTACGCGACGATTTCGATCTCGACGGTCGGCAGGTCACGCGGTTGGAAGCTGTGACAACGGTTGGGGCGGATTTCGCGCGTCGCAGGGCAGGGGACCGGTTGGCGCTTGTTGTTTTTGGTTCAGAAGCCTATTTCGCCGCCCCTTTTTCATTTGATACGGAAGCCGTGGCGCGACGGATCGAAGAGGCTGCCATCGGTATTTCCGGACGTGCCACGAATATTTCAGATGGTTTGGGTCTGGCACTCAAACGCCTGTCCACCAGCGGTGCGGTCTCTCGGGTGGTCATCCTGCTGTCAGATGGCGTCAACAATGCAGGCGCCACAAATCCGCGCGGCGTGGCGGAACTGGCCGCACAGATGGGTGTCCGCGTGCATACCATTGCCTTGGGTCCCAAAGATCTGACGACTGCGGAGGCCGGTGAACGTGGGGTGGTTGATGCGGCCACCTTACGCGCGATTTCCGACATCTCGGGGGGCGAAAGTTTCCGGGTGCGCACAACGGATGATTTAATTTCCGTCACGCAAGCGCTCGATGCGCTGGAAGCAACGGATGGTGACGGTCTGGCGGCAGAAGTCTATCGGGATTACTGGATTTGGCCGGCGGGCGCGTCGATCATCCTCTCGCTCTTGCTTGCATGGCGGGATTTGACGTGACCGCGCTCGATTTCACATTGCTCAGGCCAATGTGGCTTTTGGCACTGCCGGTTTTGGGGATCGCGGCGTGGTGGCTGGCAATACGCCGCGGCGGATTGGGCGATTGGCAGCGCGCCGCGGATACTGCGCTGTTGCAGGCCATGACCGCGCTGGGACGGGTAGACAATCAGGCAAGCCGTGGACCGCTTTGGGCTATCCTTACCGTTGTGCTGATCAGCGTCGTTGCTTTGGCCGGACCAGCTTTGGAACGGCGCGATACGCTCTCGTTTCGCAATCTGGATGGTGTGGTTTTTGTGGT
Organism: Roseobacter sp. EG26; assembly: GCF_049830555.1. NCBI lineage: Bacteria > Pseudomonadati > Pseudomonadota > Alphaproteobacteria > Rhodobacterales > Roseobacteraceae > Roseobacter > Roseobacter sp. EG26. Next base: position 10,768 of record NZ_JBNBLH010000018.1, on the reverse strand, counting down.
CGATGTATCTGGCAGCGTGACCGAACATTCCAACTGGCCGCAATTGCAAACGATGGGTCGCTTCGGGCTTGCATCCTTGGGAACACGCCCGGGTGCTCTGATCGTCTTCGCGGGTGACGCATATGTGGCTACCGATATGACGCTGGATCATTTGCAGCTGGGCCAGACGTTCTCGCTTCTTGATGCGGCATTGGTGCCTGACCGGGGATCGCGCCCCGAGCGCGCGCTGGCGTTGGCGGTGCAATTGCTGTCAGACGCACAGGTCATCGCCGGAGACGTCATTCTTTTGACCGATGGGGCTGGTCTGGGCCCCGCCTCGTTGCGCGAAACTGCCGCGATTTCAGAACTGGGTGCTCGTGTGTCACTTATCTCAATTGATACGCCGACCGCTGCCTTTGACACGCACGCGCGTGCGGGTGGTGGAGAAGTATTTGCCCTTGATCAATCCGAGACGCTCTTACGTTGGCTACAGGCCGATGCCCGCACGCGGTTGGAAGCGCAGGACTATCCATTGCTGTTCTGGAAAGATATGGGTCGCTATCTGCTGGCGCTGGCGCTTCTGCCGCTGCTCTTGTTGTTCAGGCGGCGGCCATCATGAGAGGGTTGGCGATCGTGGTTGTTGTTGCCCTGAGTGCCTCGTTTTTTCTTGGCGGCACGGCTCCTCTGGCCCGCGTGCTTCTTGCCGCAGGGTTTCCTTCATTGGCCGCGCCGCTCTTTTCGACTGCGGATTGGCGCGGTGTCGCCCAGTTTCGAGCGGGTGCTTATAAATCGGCTGCGCGGTCATTCGAAGAGGCTGATGAATTCAATAACCTCGGCATTGCCGAAGCTTTCCTTGGCAATCACGCGGCGGGTCTGGAGGCGTTTGATCAGGCAATCGCCCGGGGTCACCCGGATGCTCAGGCCAATTTCGATGTATTGGCGGCATTCTATGCCGGGCTTGGAATAGATGCTGAGACCCTGAGCCTCTTTGCGGAACGCAAGGACGGCCCCACCGCAGAAAGTTTCATTGCGCGGGGTGACGCCCGCGCAGCGGGCACGGGCAGCGAGGTGACCAACAACAATACCATGTTGGGTCTGGCGCAATTGGACAGTCGCGGCCGCTTGGGCGTCAGGCAGGTCTTTGATGACAAATTCATCGTGGCCGATGACCGCTGGTTGAGGCTTCTGTCGGATGTTCCCGGAGAGTTTCTGGCGGCTCGGATAGCTCAAGAGCATAAACGGCGGATCAAGTTGGGACTATCTCCTCCGGCGGCGGAGACCCCGGAATGAGAGCAGTTTGGACCTTAATCTTCTTGCTCTGGCCGTTTGCGGTTTCCGCACAGACCAAAGCCGTTCTGCCCAATGAACTGAGCCTAACGGTGACTGTCGAACAGACAGATCATACCCCCTTTGTGCGCGAAATGGTTCTGATCACCATTCGGGGTATCTACCGGCGGCACATCACACGAGAAATGCTAACCCAACCTGATTTAGACGGGTTCAGTTGGACCCAATTGGGGCCGGACACCTGGCGTGATGAAAGGTTGAACGGTGAAAAGGTTAAAACCCTGACGCGCCGCATGGCGATCTATCCTGACCGGGCCGGTGATCTGACCATCGGGGCTTTTACCCATAACCTGACTCTGACGGATGAACGCGACGATTGGTTTGAGCATCCAATCTATTCAGAACCGGTGACCATCACGGTCGCTCCTGCACCGGCCATTGAGGGTTGGTGGTTTCCTGTTAAATCCCTGAAGATATCGGACCAATGGTCGAATGCACCCGACCAGCTTGAACCGGGCGAAGGTGTGTTGCGGGTTATCAGGATCGAAGCGCTGGGGGTCACGCCGGAAATGATCCCGCCGATGCCTGATTTGAATTCACCATCTGGCATGATTTTTCCCCATCCGGACAAACGGTTGGCGGAGCTCTCTCCCGCCGGACCGATTTCCTATTCTTTTTGGCGATGGACGGTGCGACCCGGCAACGACAATTCCGCCATCGTTGAGCCGATAAGTTTTCAGTACTTCGATACTGTGACACGAAAAATGCAGACGGTGTCGATCTCGGCGCAACGTGTGGCCTATGGAAAGGCCGTCCCGCAGGGCAGGCAACAGACTGCGCCTGTCTTGGAGCCCGCCCGCCTTCCTGCCTGGCCAGCGGCGGCGTTGGCGGTGCTGGTGTTCGTGACTGGATTTGCGATCGCCCATTCAGGCTGGCGGCTGGTTGGGGCTTCAGCGCTCAGCCGGTTTCAGCTATTTGACCCTTTGCGCCGCCGCCTGCGCCAGGCAGCGAGGAAAGGAGAGCTGATTGAGGTGCGTCGGCATGCAGCAGCGCTTATGACGCGGGATGGGGGGCATGCAGTGCGTGCGCAACTCTTGTCTGATCTGGATGCGTCGATCTGCGATCCGAACGCCGCGCCACCGGTCCTTGCGGAATTTGTTCGCCGCTTTCTGGCCATCCCCAAGGAACATGCCCGATGAATGCCGGGCGAGCACAGAAAATTTATTTCCCAATACTGTTCTGAATACTGGGCGTTTTTTGGCGTTAGTCGCGCATTGTGCCTTTTAAGTTGTTGAAAACTTGAATTTTCCCGATAGTTTCTTTGATGGGAGGATTGCCAAGATGAAACATGCGACATCGCCGGTCGCACAGGAAGCTGTGTCCAGAATACTGATTGTGGACGACCATCCGCTATATAGCGATGCGCTCGAAGCTGCTTTGGACTTGATCTACGCAGATTGCGATATCCACAAAGCCAGCAGCCTCGGGGCGGCATTGGAAATCATTGCAAACGGATTTTCGCCGGAATTGGTGATGTTTGATCTCAAACTGCCCGATGTGTCGGGAATATCTGGTTTTGACAAACTACGCGCCCAGATCCCGGGGGCCCATATTCTGGTCATTTCTTCCCTGGCTTCCGTAGATCTCGTGCAATCGCTGATCCGCCAGGGCGCATCAGGTTTCCTGCCCAAAGACGCATCAGCCACCAAACTCAAAGCTGTTCTTGCCGAAATTACCGCAGGGCACATCTATGTGCCGGAAGATTACCGAATTCAGGGCGATAGGGAAGGGTGCGCGCCCGCTGAAAAGGTACACCCGATCTTGCAGGAGTTAACCCCGCAGCAGCAAAAAATCATGAAGCTGATATGCCGGGGCAAACCGAACAAGCAAATTGCCTATGAACTCTCGCTGGCCGAGGCCACCGTAAAGGCGCATATCACGGCACTTTTGCGACGGTTGGGTGCGCGTAACCGGACCCAGGCGGTCGTCATGGTGGAGGGGGCGATCGCTGCGCAACCCGGACTGGAGCCTGAAGCTCGCGCGTTCCTCAACAATTGAGGGTTTGAACAATGATAGGACACGCGCCGGACCCTTCTTTTGTAAAGGCGATAACCTCTGACGCCACCGAACCTGCGGAAGCGGTCGCCGAGCTTGTGGAGATGGTTGACCCGTCAGAGACGTGCTTTGTTCTTGCTTTCGCACCCGGCGGGCGAAACGTTCAGCCATTGGCGCAAGCACTGAATGCAGGTTTGGGCGGCATTCCGGTGTTCGGATGTTCCTCCGCCGGGCAAATCACGGGGCAGGGGTATGAAACCGACGTGCTCTTGCTGCTGGTCTTCCCCAGAAAGCACTTTCGCTGCGCGTCCATGCTGATGACGCCGCTGTCCTCGCAATCCACAACGGACATTGCTGCAGAAGCTCAACGCCAGATGCGCAAGTTTCGCCATACGGCAGGATGGAACCGGCTGGGTCTGATATTCACCGACGGTCTGTCTGCCCAGGAGGATGTTCTGGTCTCAACACTGGAGACCGTCTTGGACGACCTTCCTATTTTTGGCGGATCTGCCGCGGATCATTTGCAGTTTGAAGAAACATACGTATTGCACAATGGGCAGGCGCATCGTGACGCGGCGGTGCTGTTGTTGTTGGAAACCAACCTGCCATTCTCCGGCATCGAGTTTGATCACTTTTTACCCGCCGAGACGCAGATCGTGATCACGCAAGCCGATCCCGAAGCCCGGAAAGTTTTTGAGATCAACGGTGCATTGGCGGCGCCCGAGTATGCACGGCTTGTTGGATGCGAGGTCTCCGAGCTATGTCCGCAGGTTTTTGCGGAAAACCCTTTGTTGGTCGAGTTCAACAACAAGCACTACGTTCGCGCGATTTCAGATGCGGATGATGCGGGTGGATTGTCCTTTCTGGCCGCCATCGATGATGGGCTGGTCATGAAACTGGGGCAGGGGCAGGAAATCATAGAAACTCTGCAAACGGGTCTCGATGTTGCGGACGCCCGGGGGGGCAAGCCGGATTTTATTCTCGGTTTTGATTGCGTTCTGCGGAAACTGGAGATTGAACAAAAGCAACTTGGTCAGCGTGTCTCAGCGATTTTGAGCAGCAATAGAGTGCTGGGGTTCAACACCTACGGCGAACAACACTGCGGCGTGCATATGAACCAGACCTTTGTTGGTGTTGCTTTCTTCTCGCCGGAGGAAAGGGATCTCAATTGAGCATGATTGATCCCCAGGACCCTTTGGAGCTTCAGCTTTCCAAGCAGGCAAAAATCATTGATGCGCTGATGCGCCGCGCTGGCCGTCAGAGAGAGCTTTCCGGTTCGGCCTATCAAGCCTTTCAATCCGCAATCGAACTCCAGCAGAAGGTCGCGGCGCAGAGCCGTGAGCTGGAAACGGTTCGCCATGAAACCGAAAGGACCCGGCACAGCCTGGCTCAGGCGCTGTCCGCCATGGAGGAGGGCTTCGCGCTATTCTACGATGGCCGTCTGGACGTCTGCAACGACCTTTTCCTGAACCTTTTGCCTGATGTTGCCAGCGAGGTCTTGCCGGGTCTGGAGCTCAACCGATACTTTGGCCTGATCCAGCAAAGCAGACACCTGGTGTCGACGGATCTCAGCCTGGATCATGCGGCGAATGTTCTGGCGCGCGGCTATCAGGCCAGCCCAGTCGTTTCTCTGGTGATCGAGCTGACGCAGGATCGTTGGTACCAGATGAGCGCGCAGGTGACGTCCGAAGAGAATACAGTGCTTCTTTTTACAGAGATTACGGCTTTGGCGCGCCGCAATCGTATCGAAAAAGAACATCTGATTGATCAGCAGGCTGATTATCTCAGCGCGGTGTTCCAGAACATGGGATCGGGGGTCTGCACCTTCTCCGCGCAGGATGAGTTGATGATGCAGAACGCCCGGTTCCGCGAAATCCTCGATCTGCCAGTGACGGCTGTGCGACCGGGCGTGACATTGAAACAATTGCTGGATTTCATGGGCAGTCGCGCCCAGATTGCCGACAATGCCCTGTTGCAGGTGGACGGTTGGCGCAGCGAATTGCGCAAACGCGGATTCCTGCGCCGCCGGGTGGATCATGGCGCAGACAGGGTCATCGACCTACACGCGAATGTGCTGCCCGACGGTGGCTTTCTGGTGGAAGTAAAAGACGTCACCTTGGAGACCCGCTCGACGGAGCTGCTCGAAAACCGGGTGATGGAGCGAACGGCCGAACTGACCCGGGCCAACGCAAATCTGACAGTCCAGTATCAGCAACTTGCCCGTATCGAAGAAGAGCTGCGATTGGCCAAGGAACGGGCCGAAGCTGCGGTCTCGTCCAAGACACGATTTCTTGCGGCGGCAAGCCACGATCTGTTGCAACCGATCAACGCCGCAAAGCTGTTGATCTCGACGTTGCAGGAAACCACGCGGGAAACCTCGTTTTTGCCCATGGTCGACCGGCTACAGGGCGCGTTCAGTTCTGCCGAGCAACTCTTGCATTCGCTGCTGGATATTTCCAGGCTGGAAAGTGCCGATCCTGATACGGTGGATCCGGCAGAGGTCAACATTGGGACGTTGATCGAGGGTGTGCGCGCGGATCAGGAACTGGTGGCTGCTCAAAAAGCGGTGCGTCTTGATGTTGTCCCCTGCTCGCTGACGGTTCGTTCCGATCCGGTTTATTTGCTCCGGTCCATTCAAAACCTTGTTGTGAATGCCGTGCAATACACCAAACCGGGTGGCCGGGTTCTGGTGGGCTGCAGGCGCAAAGGCAAGAAAGTGGCCTTACAGGTCTGGGACACCGGCATCGGCATATCCCGCCGGGATCAGACCCGCATTTTTGATGAATTCACGCGTGCGGAAAACGTGCCGTTGGAATCGGGAGTGGGTCTGGGGCTATCAGTGGTGGACCGCGCGTGCAGATTACTGGATCACCAGCTTTCAGTGCGCTCTAAACCGGGCGTTGGGTCGGTGTTTTGCATTGAAATCGACGTGGTCAAGAATGTGCAGCCAGTCGTCGAAGCCCCTAAACTCCTGAATAATACCGAAGACGTACCGCTCAACTATATTGTCATGGTGATCGAGAACGACCCGGATGTGCTTTATGGTACGGTCCAGTGGTTGGAAAACTGGGGCGCGAGCGTTTTGGCCGCTGCCGGTGTCGCTGAGGCGATGAGCATGTTGGACGATCTTGGGATGGCGCCTGACATCATATTGGCAGACTACCAGCTCGATGATGGCGAAACCGGCGTGGAGGGCATTCGCGCGGTCAGGGAGGCCACCGGTGTCACCGTACCGGCAATTGTGATCACCGCAGATCGCAGTGTTGCGCTGCGTCGGGAAGGATTGCCAAAGGATGTATCGGTCCTGTCCAAACCGGTGAAGCTCTCGCGCCTGCGTCCTTTGATCGACTGGAAGGTTCGTTGGCATGTGCAGTCGCGCAAACAAGCAGCTTTTTCCGAACCCGGAGCACAGACCAAGGTCGACGATGACAGCCGCACCGAGGGGCATAAAACTAACCTTCAGGGAGGACATTGATATGCTGAAGTTTCTGACGGGGGGGCTGCTCACTTTGTTCATGGCGGGCGCGGTGCTTGCCACGCCTCTTGAGGGTGAAGCGACCTATGACATGTTGTTCCGTAATGGAACCCTTGACCAGATCGACCGCGGCGCTCAACTCGTCTACGCGCGAAAGGTAACAAACTCCCTGAAACCCGAAGCCGCTGACCGGGATACCGGAGATATTGCCTTGAGTTTTCGGGGTGAGAAATCTGAAATGGCGCTGTTGGAGTTCCGGCAGGACGGGAAATACCGAAAACTCGGGACCTTTCCGGCAAGTGTCGGAAACCCGATGATCATGTATTTCTACGAAACCATTGTGCGCGATATGGCAGAAGCCGCCGGGGGGTCGCCGTTCTATATTCGCAATCGGGTCAAGGAAGCGTTGATCCAGGAATCGGATGTTGTTGTGGGCGAGGCTATGGTCAATGGTCGCATGGTGGCCACGCAGACCGTGCGTCTTTACCCGTTTGATGGTGATCCCAATATCGACCGCATGAAGGGCTTTGGTGATCTGGAACTTCGCGTCACCATGTCCGACGAGGTGCCGGGTTGGTATATGAGCCTGATCGCTGAAGCGTCCGGCGGCGAGGTTTATCGCTCAGAGCTGCGGTTTGATCGGCTGGACGCGCCGCAATGAGGTGGGGCATCAGACAGCTTGTTTTGGCTGTGGTTTTCTCGGGCATGGCGCAGGCACAATCTGTTTCGGAAAAACTCAACGACTATCCAACGGCGGCACGCGCCGACTATGTCTTTGCCTGTATGGTGACAAATGGCCAAACGCGCGAGATGCTCGACCGGTGCGCCTGCTCCATTGATGAAATAGCGGCGATACTGCCTTACGAGCAATATCTTGAGGCCGAAACGGTGCTCTCCATGCGTCGGGTTGGTGGCGAACGCATGGCGTTTTTCCAAAGCGCCGCGATGGCAGAGAATCTGGTCGCAGATTTACGACGTGCCCAAGCGGAGGCAGAAATCGTCTGTTTTTGATCCCTTGCAAACAGAGTTGATCGCAGGGTCCCCGCTCCCTGCGATCAATGCGACCAGCCAGTGGGCGCCTTAGCTGCTGGCCGCTTTTGGCAACACGTTTTCCCAACTGTTGCCTTCGGTGTCAGTGGCTTTCACCGTCAGTGCCGTAGATCCATTGTCGTTATAGGAAAAACGGAAGACCGGGTTTTCAGAGATCGAGATGCCGCCGTCCATGGTGAACAGCAGATCATCTCCCTGCCAGACCTCCAGATGGTCGATGAAATGCGCCGGAATGAAGAGCTGGGTAATCTGATCACGTTGCAGACCCGAATAATTCGGATGGCGCACCATAATCTGTGCCTCGCGGCGTGGGGTCGATACCAGGGCGCCGGATTCGAAACTGCGCAGTTTCATCTGCCCCATGGAATTGAGAGCCACAGCCGGGTCTTTTGTTGCAGGCGCAGAGCAACCTCCCGAAGCCTTCACATAGCGGCCGGTCATTTTCAGACCGTCAGGCGTTTCGGCAATAACGCGGACGTTGGAGTATTGATTGACCCTGACGCGCAATTCGAAATCCAGCGCGCCCATGCCTTCGGCAAAGGCAAAGACCGCCGCGACAGGTGCGGGATTTTCATCAACCACAACTGTTGCCGCCGTGATCCGTGTCTCAGGGTCCGCTTGCGTCAGTACAATGGGAACAGTCGCCGCATCATGCGCTCTGTAAGGAGCATCAATTTCGAGAACACCATCCGCAGAGGCCAAGGCCGCATCGCCGACGACATCGCCCCGCAGATCTTCCCACGTGATGCTGTCAGTAAGTGGGTTTTTGACCGTTTCACCGGCCCAGCCGGGGCCGCACGCCAAAGCTATAAAGGCGGCTGTGACCAACAGTTTTGACATTATGCGCGCTCCTTCAGCAGCGAAATCGCGTCTCAGTATCACAAATTGAGCCAAAAAAACATACCGACCAAAGGCGGCTTTGGTTCGCTCCCAAAGATGTGAAACGATCCGCCGCGGAGGTATTGAATGTTCGAAGCGGTCATAGCCCTATGCGTCGCCCTCGCGGGCGGACCCTGCAGGGACCACTTGCTGCCGGGATATGAGGCACAGGACCCCGCATCTTGCGAGGCTGCCTTGATTGCCAAGCCGCCTGATCTCTCAGCAGAGGCTCCGCTTGTAGTAAAAGGGGCCGCCCGATGTCAGCAGGCGGGAGACGCGTTGAGCTTCAGCGAGGTTGCGGATGGTGTGTTTGTACATGTTGGCGCCATTGAGGAGCCTGACAAAAGCAATCGCGGCGATACATCAAATCTTGGGTTCGTGATCGGGGAAAGCAGTGTTGCGGTCATTGATACCGGCACTGCGCGCTGGATGGGGGAGGCGGTTTGGCGGGCGATCCGGCAACGCACAAACCTGCCCGTCAGCCATGTCATCTTGACCCATGTTCATCCTGATCACGTGTTGGGAACGGCGGCCTTTTCGACAACAGACGCGCAGGTGATCGGGCATGCAAATTTGTCCCGCGCGCTGGCGGACCGTGCGAGCAACTATATCGAAAGCCTTGATCGTCTGATAGGGACGGCTGATTTCCTCGGCACCCGTGCGGTGGCCGTAGATACGGTGGTCGAGAATGACATGATGGTTGATCTGGGCGGGCGGACACTGCGATTGCAGGCTTGGCCAACGGCGCATACGGGCACCGATATCACCATATTCGACGTGGCAACGGGCACGCTTTTCGCTGGTGATCTGGTTTTTGACCGGCATACCCCGGCGCTGGACGGCAGTCTGCGTGGCTGGCGAGCTGTGATGGCAGAACTGCAAGCGTTTAAGCTTAATCTCATTGTGCCCGGGCACGGGGGCCCGACCCTGCGCTGGCCAGAGGGTGCCGCTGCCATGACGCGATACTTGGGCGTGCTCGAAGCGGACACACGCGAAGCAATAGATACAGGCATGAGATTGGGTGCTGCCGTGGAGACGATCGCGCAAAGCGAGGCCGACCGCTGGCAACTTTTTGACGCCTATAATCCGCGCAACGCCACCGTGGCCTTCACCGAGCTGGAGTGGGAGTGATAGGACCTCAGCCTTGATCCTGAACGAGCTGCTGCAGGAGCTGTGCGATGCTGAAAAGGCGCCGCTCGATGATCACGGGTGTTTCGCACAGATATTGGATCGAGCGCTGTCGATCCGTGTAGATCACTTGATCCCAATCTATCTGTTCTTCAAGGGCGTCCACCTTGTCGAAATCGGGGGCCTCTTTGTCCATCTGGGCCGACATCTCGATCCGCGCGCCTTCGATCTGTTCGGCCAAGGAGATCTGGCTCAGCGAGAAATCACCGATCCCATTGATGATTCGGGAGCGTCGCTTGTTGAGACCTTCAAAGACATTTGCAAATATCTGCCCAAGGATATCCGCGTTGCCACCGTGACGTCCCGCGAAATCCTCGACTTGCGGGCGCAAGTCATCAAGGGAGACTCTGCGCAAGGACAGCGCCCCTGACAAATCGGCCATTTCCTGTGCAAGGTCTTCGTCTTCCGGGATCGCGGCTGGATCAATAGGAAGCGCCCACATCAGACCAAGCGACAGGTTTTCAACCTTCCGCTGAATGCAGGGCCAGGTCGGATCTGCGAAATCTGCGGCCTGTACAGGGAGGGTGGCCCCAACGAGCACATATGCCAGAGCAATGGATCTGAACATCGCGGTCCTTTCCGATGTATCGCAAGGTACTATGTCCGACCTTTGCCCAGCTGTCCATCTGACCCAATACCCACCATTGTCTTAGTTGTTTTGGCCCCTCTGCGGCGCTCATACTCTGGCGGGAATATGAGCGTGTGAAAACGCCAAAAAAGATGAGGGATCATTTTGATGCTTAGGACGCGAGCTGCGGTTGCGGTTGCTGCTGGGAAGCCATTGGAGGTTATGGAAGTTAACCTTGAGGGGCCTCGTGCGGGGGAGGTATTGGTCGAGATCAAGGCGACGGGTTT
>NZ_JBNBLH010000017.1:0-46781 GCF_049830555.1 Roseobacter sp. EG26 | reverse complement strand
GACCCGGTTCAGCTCGCGCTCGCTCATCATCACCCATCCCATGCCCGCAACCTCTGCCTGTTATCGTTGCGGGCGAGAGTGACATTCCTGAATTGCAGATGGGTGACATTTTAGCTTTGCTGCTACATAATATATTCTTATAATGTGAATTATGTAATTAAATTTGACGAGGTTCGCGATTTGCAAGTTGACCTTAAATCTAAGAGATTTCAGATGCTTAATCACCTAGCCAGATCGACCGTACGGCAGCTCATATGTTAGGCAAGCGCTCTGTTTCAATATCGGCTCACTATGAAGCTCAAATATTCAGCAGCCAGAACACCAAAGCTGCGGCAGCAGGCATCAACCTGTATGTTAGTATCATATTCCCTTTGGTGCCCGAAGCTCCCACGGCCGCTGTGCCCACGATCAGCGCAAGCACAAAGGCTTGTGATGGCCGTTGTGAACCCTCGGGCAGCAGAAAGCTTAAACATAGCCCAATTGCGATTGCCCCGTTATAAGACGCGAAGCTGCGCCCCAGTGAAATTGTCTTGATTACTTCTTCATTCGTCAGGTCGGTCAGTCGTTTGCAAACGCCGGGCCATTTGAACCACTGCAGATATGCGAAGATAAAATGGCCCAGAATAACGGTCAGAAGCGCGAGAAGATAGAGCGACAACATATTAAATTCCTTATAAAAAGATGTTTTGAAAAATTATTCCCTCGTTAAGAAACTCGCGCCGAAGCGCATCATCATGCGGACAAACTGGGTGCGGTTTGCGCAATGTGATTTGGCTAGAATTGATTTTGTTTGAGCATTGATCGTGGCGACGGAGCGCCCTCGCCGATCCGCGATCTCCGGATTGGTCAACCCTTGCCCGATCGCGTTGACAAGTGATGTTTCAGCTGCGGTAAGTTGAAACGCCTGTTGAACCCGATGCGTATCGCAAACAACCGGCAACGTTGTGTCCGTACTGCACAGCAAAAAGCCATCAAAGACTTCGGAGCCCATTTCATCGGATCGGTGGATTGGTGAAACCTCGATGCAAAGCGCATCAAGCGCATGGCTTGTAATGTTTTCCTTGCGGGGTCGCGCGCCGAATTTTCCATGCTGACTTAAATCCGCCATCAGAACATCAAGGCATTTTTGCCCACGGTTGTCGGTGATACGCAGCTGACCGTTTTGGCTGACGCGAAAGGTGCGATAGGTTTCCTGCTGTCGCTGGAACTCCTGATTGCGCGCAACCACCATGCCCCGCGAGTCCAGGATGCAAACGCCAATTGTCAGCCTGTCGAGTGCCGAGAGCACCCCTTGATAGCGTTTCTGGAGCTGGCGCATGGGGATTCCGAGGTCGAGCGCCTTGGCCAGATGCGGCAAGAGATGTGACAGTAAATGCCGCTCTTTGCCTTCCAGTTGATCACGTTCGGCGTTCAATTGCAGGGAAAACAAAGAAATCGAACGATTGTCTTTGTTCATGACGCCCGCCGCACGGTGAAAAATACCCAGCTTCATCAGTTTTCTGACGTGTTCCTGCTGCCTGAGTTCCTCGACAGATCCCGCAAGAAGCGTGTCATCCAGCAGTTCGATGTCGTCATGATCGGTTGTGTGCCGCTGTATGATTGCCTGATCACGCGCCTCCAGATGCTCGCATTTTGACAGATACACCTCCAGAATATCGGATGAGTAGAACCCGGAATGGATGGGAGCCGTCAGTTTCGGATTTCCACCTTCTTCAACCCATTCGAAAACGATACTGCCCTGCGCGCCGACCTGTTCCACCAATTGATCCAGAACGGACGACCACAACCCTTGATTTGCAACAGCATCGTAAACCTTGAGTGTCAGGTCCCGAAGTTCGTTCTGCAAAATAGCCCACCTTCCCCTTGGCATGATTAGCCGAAAATACGCTATCATATCTCTGCCAATGGCCAAAATCATCGCCCATTCTGACGATGCAGCGACTTTTTGGCTGTTTATAACGGCTCGGCATTTTCCTTTCCGGCGCGTGCTGCGCCTTATCCGCCGCCTCACCTACATCTTGAACGCTGGACAGCGCATCTATCTTGAGGCTATTCATGCAAATCCTTGCATTGTGAGCAGCTTATGTCATCTATCCTCGTTCTTAATGGACCAAACCTGAACCTGCTCGGCACCCGCCAACCCGAGGTATATGGGACAACGACTCTGGCAGATATTGAAAATCTATGTGCCGATTGGGCACAGTCTGAAGGCTGCTCGGTGACGTTCGAACAATCAAACCATGAAGGGGTTCTGATTGATCATATTCATGCGGCAAGGGGTGAACACCAGGGCATTATTTTGAATGCCGGCGCCTACACGCATACGTCCATTGCCCTCATGGATGCGATTGCGTCTGTGGAGTTGCCCGCCATTGAGCTACATCTCAGCAATGTGCATGCGCGCGAGGCATTCAGGCATAAATCCTATATTTCCAAGGTCGCCGTAGGGTTGATCTCGGGTTTTGGGGCGCATGGCTACGTTCTGGCGCTGGAGGCGATGAAGCAACACGTTTCACATTAACCACCTGACGTAAGGCATTGGTAAAAAATGAAAACGGCGCCACTAGGGGCGCCGCCTTAAATAGCTTTGGGTCAGAGCTGCTTAGCCCTTGGCCGCTTTCGCAACCTCAGCGGCAAAGTCTTCTTTCACGACCTCGATGCCTTCACCGACCTCAAGCCGGGCAAATCCTGTGATGCTGGCACCCGCTTCTTTGGCGGCATCTGCAACAGTCAGATCAGGATTGACCACGAAGGACTGGTTTAGCAGCGTCACTTCGGACATATATTTTTTCATCCGGCCAACGATCATTTTCTCAATGACCGCTTCCGGTTTGCCGCTCTCGCGGGCGATGTCCATCTGAACCTGTTTCTCTTTTTCCACAACAGCTGGATCAAGGTCATCTTCGGACAGCGAAGCAGGGTTCACCGCCGCGATGTGCATCGCAACCTGTTTGCCAAAACCTTCGTCGCCCCCATTCATCGCAACCAGCACACCGATCTTGCCCATACCGGGCGCAGCGGCGTTGTGCACGTAAGATACAACGGTCTCACCGTCGATGCTCGACATGCGGCGCACGGACATGTTCTCGCCGACGGTCGCGATCTTGTCCGTCACAACGGTTGCAACGGTTTTGCCGCCCATATCCGCTTCTTTGAGGGCCTCAACATCGGCAACGCTCAGCGCGACATCGGCGATACCCGCAACCATTTCCTGGAACTCCGCGTTCTTACCGACGAAATCCGTCTCCGAGTTCACTTCCACTGCGACCCCGTGACCTCCCTGAACCTTGACAGCAACCAGACCTTCAGCAGCCGTACGGCCAGATTTCTTAGCAGCTTTTGCAAGACCTTTTGTGCGTAGCCAATCGACGGCAGCTTCCATGTCGCCGCCATTTTCTGTCAGCGCTTTTTTTGCGTCCATCATGCCTGCGCCGGTGCTGTCGCGCAGCTCTTTGACCATAGATGCAGTAATCGCCATCTCAGGTTCTCCTCTTGAATAATGAAATCATGGGGCAGGTATCCCCTGCCCCAAATGTCATGCGTGTGACACCTGCGGGGTTATGCCTCCGCTGGTGTCTCTTCTGCAGGCGCTTCGGCGACGGTTTCTTCAACCACAGCTTCTTCGACAGGCGCTTCTTCCATCGCGCCCAGATCAACACCCGCGGCACCCAGTTGCGCGGACATGCCGTCAAGAGCAGCGCGTGCCGCCAGATCGCAATAGAGGGCGATGGCGCGGGCGGCGTCGTCGTTGCCCGGGATGATATAGTCAATACCGTCAGGCGAGCAGTTGGTGTCAACCACGGCCACAACCGGGATGCCCAGCTTGTTGGCTTCGGCCACAGCCAGCGCTTCTTTTTTCACGTCGATGACAAAGAGCAGGTCAGGACGACCGCCCATCTCACGGATGCCGCCCAAAGACGCCTGCAACTTGCCCTGGTCACGCTCCATGCCCAGACGTTCTTTCTTGGTCAGGCCGGCAAAACCGACTTCGGCTTGCTCATCGATGGATTTCAGGCGGTTGATCGACTGAGAAACAGTTTGCCAGTTGGTCAGCGTACCGCCAAGCCAGCGGTGGTTCATGTAGTACTGCGCGCATTTTTCGGCGGCGTCTGCTACGGGCTGGGAAGCCTGACGTTTGGTGCCGACAAAGAGAATGCTGCCGCCCTTGGCAACAGTTTCACGGATCACGTTCAGTGCCTGGTCCAGCATGGGAACAGTCTGCGTGAGATCCATGATGTGAATGCCGTTGCGCGCACCATAGATGAACGGACCCATGCGGGGGTTCCAACGCTGTGTCTGGTGGCCGAAGTGTACGCCTGCTTCAAGCAATTGGCGCATGGAGAACTCTGGAAGAGCCATGTCTTTAATACCTTTCCGGTTTTATCCTCGGCGGGGGCATGACAGATTTCTGCCAACCGGCGGACCGATGAGGATGTCTCCCTCAACAAGCCCAAACCCCGCCTGCGGGTTTCAGTGCGCGCCGTATAGGCCAGTCGCCAGCACATCGCAAGGCCTCAATCACGGCTTTCGGTCAAGAAGTGATCGCAAATCGGCTCTGCGCGCTTGTCACTTGTGGAATCCGCATTCTAGTATCGCCGCAACCGCCTCCGAAGAGGGGTGGATGATCCAATGATCAATGACCGGGAGTGACCATGACCATTAATCTTAGAACCGCTGCTCTGGCGGTAGCCTTGACTGTTCCGGCGTCGGCTTATGCAGCCGCGCTTGACCTCAGCCCTGCAGACCCACAGCCCTCTGCGAGCAACCTCAATCCGGGCCTGGCCGTCTCATACGCCTTTCCGGGAGATGTCCGCACCGTGAAGGACGCGCGCAACGCTCTGAAACGCAAAAAGAAGGCCGGGCCACCTCTGGCGGGTCTGTCATACGATGACACTGAAGACGGGGATCTGATACTGACCTCTGGCAAGGCGACAAAGATCGCGGCCGAAATCTCGGGATACATTAAGTTTGATACACCCGGAACTTATGTGCTGGATTTTCTGAACAACGACGGGCTGGAGATCAGCATCGGCGGCCACATCGTGGGTTATTTTGACGAAGTTCACGCCTGCGGTTACGCGGGCGAACAGGAAGTGAATGTGCCCGAAGCCGGATACTACGCTCTTGAGGCAACCTATTTTCAGCGCAAAGGCACGGCCTGCCTGATGATGGAGTGGGGCCCCGATAGTGATGGTCTGGAACTTGTTCCCGACAGTGCATTTTTCCACTGATCCATTGCAGGGGCAAAACAGTGCCCCTGCCCTTCATCCTGTCAGATGCACACTGCGGATTTGCTGCTCGCAGGCGGCGGCCAAGGCCTTTCTGTCCTGAAATTCCGATACTTTCAGCGGCATGTGATAGGTAAGCTTTACCGCGCCATGGCGTGGCGTGGCCAGCATCCACAGGAAATGACTGCCGAAATCCATGTCTCCCCACCAGCCATAAAACCGCGGGTCGGCGTTGTCGGGCGCTTGGTAGGCCACGGTGACAGGCTGTACGGAAAGCACATCCCGCAGTTCTGGTGAAAAAAACGCCGCAAAAAGGCTGGATTTAAACGGCAGCACCCGCTGACCGTCGCTGCTAGTGCCTTCTGGGAAAAACAGCAATTTGTGCCCCGCTTGTAATCTCGATTGCAGCTTAACCGACTGCTCGGCGGCCTTGTTCCGGTTCCTTTCAATGAACAATGTCCCCGTGGCGCGGGCCAGCCAACCGATCCCCGGCCAGGCTGCAACTTCGGATTTGGAGACAAAATAGATGCGTTTGGACGCATTCAGCACGAAGATATCCAGCCAGCTGGAATGATTGGCCACAACAGCCCCCTGCCCGACCATCGGCTGGCCGGAGGCTGAAAATCCAATCCCAATGATGCGCAGCGCGTTGCGGCAGACAAAAACCGTAAGATACGGCGTGACGGGACGCGCCATGCCAAAAAACGGACGTTCGATGGCACGGATCAGCAGCAAGAGGATCAAGCCCCCAAATACCAGAACGGCCAGGGGCAGGCCTCGCAGGAAAACCAAGAGCCAGCCCAGCATGCCAATGCTGCGCGCGGGTGGCGGTCTCTCGCCCTGCCATGTGGTGCTCACCCAATCGGTCCCTGATAGAGCCGCGCCTGCCGTTCATTCATCCGCGCAGTATCGAGGATCAGGCAGACGTCGGTGGTGTTGAAACTATGATCAATGTAGGCGCCTTCGCCAACGAAACCGCCCAAGCGCAGATACGCCTTGATCAGAGCGGGGACCGCCAACATCGCAGCGCGCGTATCCAGCTCGCCTTCAGGTACAACATCCATGTTCTGAAAGGCCGCAGCCTGTGCCCGCACCCGCAAATCTTCAGGTGCCAGATGACGGTGATGCAACAGGGAAAGAGGTTCGGCCAGTTGTGCAATATCCGTGCCATGGAAACTGGCCACGCCAAAAAGCACTTCGATTTCATGTTTGGCAATATATTGCGCCAGACCGTGCCAGAGGTGGTACATCGCCATGCCGCCGCGATAATCGGGATGCAGGCAAGAGCGTCCAAGCTCCAGCAGGCTGCGATCAGAAGCGAGCAAGACCGATAGATCATATTCGTCGGCTGAGTAGAACTGCCCCGCTGCTTCCGCCTGATCGCGTCGCATCACCCGGTAAACGCCAACGACCGCGTCCTGACGGTGGTCCGTGAGCAACAAGTGATCAAAAAACGGGTCGAAACGGTCTTTCTCCAGGCGCTCCTGATGATCGACCAATGCGCCACCGCCGCCCAATTCTTCCACAAAAACGGAATAGCGCAACCTTTGCGCAGCCTGAAGGTCTGCCGCAGTTTCTGCCAACCTGACAGAGAACGGATTTTGCTGCGTTATTGTCATTTTGCAGAGTCTGTCCTCGTTCAGCGCACCTTGGTTGGTGATAGTGATATGCCGATAATTTCGCAACGCGGCACTGTGACCGGTTTACAATACTCATGGTATCGTTAACCTTTTGGCAATATTCTTCAGCCATCAAATACCGGGATTAAAGCAACGCGGGTGCTATCAATGACGATTTTCCCTTCGTCTCGAAAATTCACTGTCACACGGGCATTTACGTTGCTTTGGACCTGCCCGATACCCCAGTCAGGGCAGTCAGGATGTTGCACTAACATGCCGGGAGACAGGATTGCATTCAAATCTTCCATGGCACCCTTTTCGCGCAGGAGACACTAGATGGGCCCCAATAACGTTAACCTTGCGGCACTGATAGGCAGCCGCATCTGCCATGACCTGATATCGCCTATCGGCGCCATCAACAATGGGCTGGAGCTCCTGGGGATGTCAGGCGGCCCACCCGGACCCGAGATTGACCTCATTCAGGAAAGCGTTGGCAACGCAAGTGCGCGAATCCGGTTTTTCCGCATCGCCTTTGGTGCTGCGGGCGAACAGATGATGGGACGCGCCGAAGTGATCTCCATTCTTGACGACCTGATGGACGGAGGACGGCTGGATGTGGCCTGGGGGCCCATGGATGCGCAACCGCGGTTCGCCGTGCGCATGTCTTTCCTGGCGCTCCAATGTCTTGAAAACGCCATGCCCTATGGCGGGCGGATCGAGATCAGTCAGGATGGCGGCAACTGGCTCCTGCACGGTCGGGCCGACAAGTTGAACATAGATGAGCCGTTGTGGTCGATCCTTGCAACAAAAGAGCCGCCAAAAGATCTGAGACCGGCGCAGGTTCAATTTGCGCTTCTTCCGCTGATCGCGGGGGATGACGGGCGCCGTGTGATCACCGAAATCACCGAAAACGAGGTCAAACTGCGCTTTTAAGCGCGGACGGTCCCCTGCCCTTTCACCTGGTATTTAAAACTGGTCAATTGTGCCGCGCCGACCGGACCACGCGCATGCATTTTGCCTGTCGCAATCCCAATTTCGGCCCCCATCCCGAACTCGCCACCATCTGCAAACTGTGTAGAGGCATTGTGCATCAGGATGGCGGAATCCAGTTCCTTCATGAAGCGCGCCGCGGCATCAAGATCTTCCGTCAAAATACAATCCGTATGATTTGAGCCATGGCGGCGAATATGTTCCATAGCCGTATCCAAATCGGGCACAGCCCGTGCAGCGATGATCATGTCGAGATATTCGTGACCCCAATCGTCGTCGCCCGCCGGCACCGTTCCGCTGATGTTGGCGAGCTGTGCATCGACGCGCACTTCGACGCCTTTGTCCAAAAGAGCCTGGATCACGTCGCGACCAACGGTTTCCGAGATATTTTCGTTGATCAACAGGCATTCGGCAGACCCGCAAATGCCAGTTCGCCTTGTCTTGGCGTTCAGTACCACATTCAGCGCTTTTTCGGGGTCAGCGGTCGCATCTATATAGATGTGCACAATGCCTTCGAGATGGGCAAAAACGGGCACGCGTGCTTCGCGCTGCACCAACCCGACCAGCCCCTTGCCACCACGCGGGACTATCACGTCAATCGTGTCGATCATGGTCAGCATTTCAGACACGGCGGCGCGATCGCGCGTGGGCACCAACTGAATGGCATCTTCTGGCAGACCCGCGTCCTTGAGCCCCTGCACCAGACAGGCATGCAGCGCCGTGGAGGAATGGAAGCTCTCAGAACCTCCCCGCAGGATCACCGCATTGCCCGCTTTCAGGCAAAGCGCCCCGGCATCAACCGTCACATTCGGGCGGCTTTCGTAGATGACACCTACGACGCCCAGTGGTGTGCGCACGCGCTTGATGTTCAGCCCGCTGGGTTGATCCCACTCCGCGATCACTTCGCCCACAGGGTCGGCCTGTTCAGCCACGGCGCGCAAACCGTCAATGATGCCGCGCAAACGATCTTCATCCAGCGCCAAGCGGTCCATCATGGCGTCAGACAGGCCCTTGTCGCGACCATAAGCCAGATCTTGTTCGTTGGCTTTCAGAATGGTAGCGCGCTTGGCCCAGACATGTTCAGCGGCCGAGATCAGTGCTGCGTGCTTTCTCTCCGCCGTTGCAAAACCCAGGGAGGTTGCCGCGGATTTGGCGCGCGCCCCGATTTCCGCCATAAGAGAGGGGATATTTTCAAAATCTTTCATGGCGTTATGCCTTTCAGTTGATCTATCAAATGCGCTGGATCGCGATGCACATCCCGCGTCAAACTGCCATGTCGTCGCGATGAATTAAAGCGGCACGTCCCGGATAGCCCAGCAGCGCCTCGATATCCTGCGATTTTCGACCCTTTATGATGCGCGTTTCATCCGCCGTATAGCGACAAAGCCCGTGTCCCAGAATATGCCCGGACGCATCGGAGATGGCCACAGCATCGCCCCGCTGAAAGGCCCCGTCCACCTGCGCCACACCTGCTGGTAAGAGGCTTTTGCCGGACATCAGTGCTTTTACCGCGCCGGCGTCGAGCGTAATCGTTCCGCGTGGTTTCATCGCGGCAATCCAGCGTTTGCGAGCGGCTTGCGGGTCAGTTTGCGCCGAAAACCAGGTTGCGGGCGCACCGTCCTGCAGGCTTTTCAACGGGTTTCGGGTCGACCCTTCTGTGATCGCCATGGCGCACCCTGCCGCCGTGGCGGTTTTGGCGGCCATCAGCTTTGTTTTCATGCCACCTTTCGACAGGCCAGACCCCGCGTCACCTGCCATGGCTTCGATTTCAGCTGTAATCCGGTCGATCCGGTCAAACCGCGTGGCGCTTCTGTCTTCAACCGGGTTGGCGGTGTAAAATCCGTCCACATCGGACAACAGGATCAACTGATCTGCGCCAACGGTTACAGCAACTTGTGCGGCCAGCCGGTCATTGTCGCCAAAGCGGATTTCATCCGTCGCAATCGTGTCGTTTTCATTGACGATGGCGACCACCCCCAGCGATAAAAGTTGTTCCAGCGTTGCGCGGCTGTTGAGATAGCGGCGGCGGTCCGTGCTGTCCTCCAGCGTTACAAGCACTTGAGCAGTCGTGATGCCATGTGGGGCCAGAGCTTCTTCGTAGGCGCGCGCAAGGCGGATCTGCCCGACAGCGGCGGCGGCCTGTGACTGCTCAAGGGCAAGCTCGACGGCAGGCAATGCCAGAACGCCGCGCCCCAGCGCGATAGAACCGGAAGAGACCAGCACAACGTCGATCCCTTTGGTTTTCAGCCAGGCGACATCTTCGGCCAGTGACATCAACCAATCGCGGCGCAACTGACCTGTTTCGCGATCCACCAGAAGGGCCGACCCTATCTTGACGACAATGCGCCGGGCCGTCGTCAGGGATGCCACGGTTCTTCCTCCACCGTCGGGCGGTGTCGCAGGCGATCCTCATCAATCTGCCCGCGCAGTGCCCGCAGAACGTCGGTCACACCGTCACGCGCAACCCCGGACATCATCATGACCGTACCACCGCTGGCTTCGCGCAGCGCATCTGCCTGCGCCGCGCGCGCGTCATCGTCCAATGCGTCGATCTTGTTCAGAACCGTGATCCGGGGTTTCTGGGCCAGATCACCGCCATACGCTTCGAGTTCGCCAATGATCGTCTTGTAGTCCTCAACAGCGGTTTCAGAGGTGCCATCCACCAGATGCAACAGCACCGCACAACGCTCCACATGCCCCAGGAACAGATCGCCCAGACCCCTGCCTTCGGAGGCCCCCTCGATCAATCCCGGAATATCGGCGACGACGAATTCGGTGTTGTCCACGCCGACAACGCCCAGATTGGGATAGAGTGTGGTAAAGGGATAATCCGCGATCTTCGGGCGCGCATTCGATGTGGCCGCAAGAAACGTGGATTTCCCGGCATTGGGCAGCCCCAACAGGCCGACATCCGCGATCAGTTTCAGACGCAGCCAGAGCGTGCGCTCCACCCCATCCTGACCAGGGTTGGCGCGGCGCGGTGCCTGATTTGTCGCGGATTTGAAATGCAGATTGCCGAAGCCGCCGTTTCCACCGCGCGCCAGCTGCACCCGCTGTCCCACTTCGGTCAGATCGCAGATAACGGTTTCCTGATCCTCATCCAGAACCTCGGTGCCGACCGGCAGGCGCAGGACGATGTCGTCGCCGTCCTTACCCGTGCGCTGACGCCCCATGCCCGGCTGACCATTCTTGGCAAAGAAATGCTGCTGATAGCGAAAATCAATCAGCGTGTTCAGCCCATCCACAGCCTCTGCCCAGACCGAACCGCCGGTGCCACCATCGCCACCATCGGGCCCACCGTATTCGATGTATTTTTCACGCCGGAAACTGACACAGCCACCGCCGCCCGCCCCGGAGCGGATGTAGACTTTACACAGATCGAGAAACTTCATGGCGGCTTCCTAGCCTTATGCGGCGCGACCCTCAATCAGAGTTTTCGCAAATATGTCCATGTGGGCACGGTTGTGTCGCGCGCAACGCAGAAACTTTCCGCATCCCCAAGATATTCAAACCCGCAATGGGTCAATACCCGCGCGGATGCCGGATTGTCCTGAAAAACACTGGCGAACATGGTGCAGTTTTTTAAAGGATTGGCATCGACCAACGCCTGGACGGCATCGGAGGCCAGACCGGTGTTCCAGTAAGGGGGCGCAACCCAATAGCCAACTTCCGATTGCTCCCGCTCCAGCCGTGCGAGCGAAATCAGCCCCATGACCTCGGATGCGCCGGATTTAGAGCCATCCATGACCCAGACATCCTCGTCGCGCTCATCGGCCACGCTCCGGGTGATAAATGCCTCGACCATGCCCGGTGGCACTGGATGTGGGATGGAGGTTGTCATCCGGGCAACACGCGCGTCGCTCCAGTAAAGATCAATCAGCCCCATGTCCGATTTGCGTAACGGGCGCAGGTCAAACCGTTCCGTCTCCACAACGGGCTGTATCGTGATCTTCTTCATTTCCATCGTCATGTCCCTCCTCCGAACAGTACGAACAGAACCGACGCGACAGTCAACGCCGCGAGGCTCCACATTAGATAGGGTTCATATGCCGTTCCCGCTACCGTTCTCGCGATCGCATCACCGGCAAGTGTCCATAATGGATGCAGAAAAACCTGACATCCCAGTAGTATCAGCGCGATTGTCAGCGTGGCCTCCAGCGTCGGCGTGCCAGGGGCAACAAAGGCTGTGAAACCACCGACGATCATCGCCCAGGCTTTGGGGTTCAGCGGGTGCACGATGAGCCCGGCCGCAAAACCGGGCGGCGTGCTGGTTTCGCGGCCCGTCCTTAACCGCATATTGGCCACCTTCCAGGCCAACCAGATGATATAGGCGGCGGAGGCATATTTCAGCGCCTCAAAAATCCAGGGCGCGCGGTCTGCCAGCTCCATCAATCCGAAGCCAACGGGCCAGATAACGAGTTGCTTGCCAAGGGCAACACCCGCCACGAACGGCAGTGCCGCGCGAAAACCAAAACGAGCGCCCGTGGCCATAAGCGCCATATTGGCTGGCCCCGGCGTGCCGACCTGAGACGCAGCAAAGACGGCAAAGCTGGTGATTGCAACGCTCATGACCGGGCCTGCCAATCCTGTGCTGTCAGCCGCATTTTCTGGACTTTCACTTCCGCGCCATGAGAAAGACTATGCACGTCCGCTATCTGCGTCGGCAGAAACCCGAGCTTGTCCAGGACATGGCGCGATGCTGCATTTCCAAGCTGATGGCCTGACATAAGTTCACGATGGCCGCGTGCCATATGGCCATCCACGAGCCCGGTCGCCGCTTCTGTTGCAAACCCCTGTCCCCAGAAAGGGACGCCCAGCCAATAGCCAAGCTCGTCATGTATCGCGCAGCCACCGATGAACGCCCCATCATGCGTGATCGCCAAGGCATCCGGGTCCTCAAGATGTCGGGAAATGAAAGCCTCCGCGTCGCCCGCAAGGTAAGGGTGCGGCACACGCGGCAACCAGCGCGCCACGTCCCACTGGCCGATCAACGCGGTAATCGCGTCTGCGTCCGCCATTTCATACGGGCGCAGCAATAAACGATCGGTGTGGATGCATTCTGACATCGTGGGGGCCTAACACATAGGTATGGCAAAAATGAGAAAGGGGACCGGCGGTATCGCCGATCCCCCTGAATGTTTCATGTCCTTGAGGAAGGGCTTATTCAGCGGCCTCCGCCACCGGCAGAACCGAAATAAATGTGCGGTTCTTGAGACCTTTGTGGAAAGTCACGGCGCCATCGACGGTTGCAAAGATCGTGTGATCCTTGCCCATGCCCACGCCTTCACCCGGCCAGAACTTTGTGCCGCGCTGACGCACAATGATGTTACCGGGGATGGCGGCCTGACCACCATAGAGCTTCACGCCAAGGCGACGGCCCGCTGAGTCGCGACCGTTCCGGGATGAACCACCTGCTTTTTTATGTGCCATTTGGTCTCTCCTTAGCCTTTAGCCAGTTCTTTGGCCTGTTCGATCCAGCCTTCACGCTCGATCCGGCCTTTGAACGACAGTTTCTCGTCCATAGCAGCAACGTCCTCTTCGGTCCATGCTGCAATTTGTGCAAAGGAGGTCACGCCGCCTTCGATCAGTTTTTTCTCAAGCGCCGGGCCAACGCCGGACAGCTTTTTCAGGTCGTCTGCACCCGCATCCGCTTTTGGTGCTGGCTTGGCTTTTGCCTTGGGCGCTTCGGCCTTGGCTTCCGCCTTCTTGGGGGCCGCTTTCTTAGGTGTTGCCGCTTCAACGGCTTTCACGGAAACGGAGCCTGCACCCATCGCAGCCTTGACGCCGGATTTATCAGCGCCGGACGCCAGAATATCAGTAACCTTGACCAGTGTCAGCTTCTGGCGGTGGCCCTTCGTGCGCTTGGAAGAGTGCTTCCGGCGGCGCTTGACGAAGTTGATGACCTTCTCGCCCTTGACCTGATCGACGACCTCGGCCTGAACGCCGGCGTCTTTGACGAAGGGCGCGCCGACAACCGTCTTGTCGCCACCCAGCATCAGAATATCGTTGAATTGGATTTTTTCACCTGCGTCAGCAGCCAGTTTCTCAACACGGAGCGTATCGCCCGCCTGAACCTTGTACTGCTTGCCGCCGGTTTTGAGGACCGCGAACATGCGTCTTTCCTTTGCTCTACCGCGTCCTGTGGTCCCCGTTTCCGGGCGTTTTGGCGAATGTGCCACCTCGAACAGCGCACTCAGTCAAGAGTGATCGTGATAAAAACAACAAGGCCCGGCGCACCGGACCTCATGTATGAAGCCGCCATTTGCACCACGGGGGCTGCCATGTCAAGCGCGTTTGTCCTTAGATATCATTCGCTGTCGCGTTCAATGCCACAGCCCGCCCGAGACCGTAGGCAACTTCCTGAAAGATATCCTCGTACCCCTTGAACAGGGCTGCATTCAGCGCCTTGCCGGCGTCACTACGGGAGAAGGCAAGATACGCTTTCAGATCATCTTGTTCCAGGGGCTGATAGGCCAACAGAAAATAGCCGTAAATCCATGCCTGCGCATCTTGGCGCACCTTCTCCTCTGAGGCCCAGACTTCCTTGAGTATGTCATCTTCGGACATTTCCACGAGGCGACCATCCGCCATACCCTGATAAAACTGAAAGCTGGTGCTCAGGGTAATCGCCACATTGAGCTCAAGAAGGTCGTTTGCCTCGATAAACTCCGCGACAAGAGCGGCTTTGGGATCGTTCCGGTTTTCAAGATCCTGATAAGCCTCGGCGGACGCCTGCTGCACCGTCTCATCCAGCATGGCGCGACGCGCGGCAATCTCCAACTCGGTGATCGTCTGACCTACCACCGTGTCGAAAAACGCGATGCTTTGATCCAGTTCATCGTCATTCAGGGCATCCCCCAATGCTGCGTAGAGCAATTCCTGCATGCGTATCGGGTTGTAAAGCGCATCAACCTGGGTCTGCCAAAGCGCCCCACCCTGCCCGCTCAATAGATCGGCATCCAACCCATCTGCATCCTGCAATCCTTCGGTGCGAATGATCCCGGTCAATTCAGGCAGGCGCAACGCATCCATCAACACGGTCACCCGTGCATCTGACCAGGCAGGAACAGCCATCGTCAGGAAAACAATCGCTGCGCAAACGACCCGCATGATCAGAGGTCTTGGCTCGGCTGCAGCTTTTGCAAGCGTGCAGCAACAGCCTCGTAGCGATTGGCCATGATCTCGAATTGAACCGCATTCATCAGCTCATAAACCTGTTGCATCTTTGGATGTTCCAACGCATCAGCATAGGCGGTGATATCGTCGTCAGAAAAGGCCTGATAGGTATAGGCCGATCCTGTCAGACCAGCCAGTTGCATGCTGCGCCGAAGCTCGCCCTCTTGCGATTTCAGACTTTCACGCAAATCCGCTTCCTCCATCCGCAACTCAATGACGCCCGCAGAAGCCGCGGCCATGAGAAAACGCACCTGCACCTCCTGAATGGCGCGGACAGAAGCATCTTCCGAGCCTACGGCCTTGTTGAGCCGCTTGAGTTCTTCAAGACGTGGAGACCCGATCTGAACCAGACCGGCGACAATGGCTTCGCCGCTCTCTGTGCGCAGGGCTTCATCTTCTTCCATGTGCGACGTGTTCTCCGCAGCCACTAGCCGTCGCCCCAGATCGGACGCATAAAAGTCCACCGCGTGGGTCAATAGATCGTCCTCAAGGGTCTGTGAGAGGATGTCCAAAGCCATGGCATGCATCTGTTCGGTATCGAACACATCCTCCACCAGACGCGTCCATTCAGATCCAAAATCCTCAGCTTCAAGACCGATCATGTTGGGCGCATTTTCCGCGCTCAACCGGATGCTTTCCAAGGCAACATCAAAGCCAGTTACTTCCAGAAACGCCTCCAACCGGTCCAAGTTCGCCGCCCGCACCGGCGACAGGAATATTGTACCGATCACCGTGATCACTAGGAAAAATTGGCCGGGATGGAACCATTTGGTCATCAGGAACTCCTGTATCTGCTCGGATTTGCTGTTTGTTGAGCCGAAGATTAGGGCATTTGTACGAACGAGCAATGAAATTTCCCGTGTTCACCGAATGCCGGCCGATCTTTTCTTGTCAGTACTCTGAAAGCAAAATTGGCCTCTTTCTGCCAGCCGCCCCGCGGCACGGTGCCGACGCTGGTTGAAAAACCTCGGCGCGTCATTTCAAATCAAACCGATCTCTTAAGATCTGCATGTAAGGTTATGAAAATAAATCAATTCCTCCGATTGCATATCGTGCTTTCCAAACCGGCCTTCAACAGTGAGGTCAACGCACTCAACATTTGCTAGCTTTTCGGTGCCGTCACGACCCCTTGCAATCGATCAGCAAAAATCAGTCAAGTCAGCGCATCTGGTTCTCCCATATTGGAGAATTCGGGCTTTGCGACGGCGAATTTTCGCAATTTGCAATTCAGGTTTGCGATACATCAACGCGAATGTAGACTGACCTCAATTAGCTTTTCCGGACTTCTATTGACCGCTTTCATTGCACATATTGGCGCCTATGCCGCATTTTTCGGCCTTCTTGACGCCCTGCTCTCTCGTGAAGCCAGGGAGAGTTTTTCAATGTATATCTTTGGCTTTGAGGGTTGCGATTTCCCTAAAATGGAAAAGGCCCTGATGGATAGCTTGATAGGTTTCGTGCTGCCGCACGGTCGCCCTATGCTAAGCCTATTCAGGCTTTGGATGGTTTCGTGGGCAGCTTTGACACTTAGCTATTCAATCGGCTCGTATTGGACATTCGAGACTGGAGGCGATGGACACGCATATCAAGTGGCGCTGGCCGAAGGCTACGGTGCCGTAGCTTGGCTTCTCTTTCAAGCAGCTGTGGCAATTTCCGTTTTTGCGACTTTCAGTCTTCCAAACGATTTCATCAGCGCAAGGATCACGCGTGCCATCTTTGTGCACGAACAACGTTCGCTGGCAACATATCCGTTCTGGATACTGGTTGACGCCGTCGCTTCTCTTTTGGTCTGGGGTGTTCTCATTGTCGCGATACTATCTATCGGTTTTTTTGGGGGAGAACCATTGTATGATACCGAAAGCATCAACAGTTTCGGCGATTATTTCTCCCTCGATGGTTTCTTCGTCGCCCTATCTACCGGTGTAATTTTCAGCGGTAACTCGATAGTGTTCCTCTCGGTTGTGCAGATCATCGCGTTGCTGCTTGGCTCGCTTACCCGGCTGCTTTCGGGAGCATTGCGGGTCAACCAATGGTTGGCACTCAATTCCAACGTACATATGGCCCCGTTCACCTTCCTTGGCATCCTGACAGGGATCGTCGTTTACCTGATTTGGGGTGTTTAGTGTATGGGCACCAGCAGCCAAACGCGGATTCTGGGACTTCGGGTCAACCAAAGCTTTGGGTCACGTTGCGACGATTGTGTCAGTAATCTGATCGCAGGAGCGATCGACAATAACGCAGCTTATAGATTGCAAAAAGCTAATGCGATCAAAGCAGAAGCGAAACCGGACAAAAACAGATCAGAGCATGAATTGCCAAAAAAGCAATCTTAAAAGCAGCAAGCCCCCTTGCGGACGCAAAAGGAAAAGCATAGTGAAATCAGCGTCGGAGAGGTGCCGGAGTGGTCGAACGGGGCGGTCTCGAAAACCGTTGTGGGTGCAAGCCTACCCAGGGTTCGAATCCCTGTCTCTCCGCCACCATCATTAAGCAATTTTGAATAAAAGAGGTACTTGTGAGGCATCAGTCGCACCGGCATCCATGATGGACCATAAGCAGGCAGGTGAAATACCCCATCTCAGGCGACCACGCGGACCCGGCACCGTCTGGATTTTCAAGCTGCTACCCCCTGCTTTAGCCGCCCTCCAAAATATATGGGTATTGGGTACTTGGCAGCTCCTAGGAGCCCGTAAGTCAAGCGATTTCGAAACTCTGTCTTCCCTCTTGTAAAAACCAAGCAAGCCGCTTTGCCGACCTGGAAAACCCTCACCATCCCAACACCAACACCAACAAAGATGCAGATTAAGTCGGTCCCCGCTCGGCTGTCGATTGCCAAGACATCACCCCGACCGTTTCAAAGAGGAGAGCGAACGGCCCGATCTTCGGTGACGATAATTTTTCAAAAGCCCTAGTGAAGCGCATCAGGTGGCGGAAAACCGCCGTGGCTCGAAAACTTCCCCCCAACAGCGCCGTTTCCCTTAAAAAACCAGAGCATCTTTGAAATCCTCTGGAGATTTTTGGGGGCTAGTTTCGGTCAAATTCCGCGCAAACGAGTTCGGAGGAATTTCAACGCTGACGGGAATCTAACCGGGATGTACGCTTAAGGTATTATTTTTCAAAAATGGTATTCCTATGGTCGCCCCAATTGAGCTTTTTCGTTATTTCGTGGGCCGCGCTCCCAGACCGCGGCGAATTGTCTACCGGTTGATCCTTGCAGAACTGAACACCACGTTCAGTCGGGATATTCTGGCCGCCGCCGCCTCGCCCCGAGCTCGAGAAGCCGTGCGCAGCGTGTCGCGTGCTCATATCGCCCAGAACACAGCGACCCAGCAGCTTGATGATATCGAGCGCCGGTTTCCCCTCAGACGATTTGCAGAAAGTTGGGACAATGATGCACCCGACACCCTTGGTGCAGCGCGCGCAATGGTCCTGGCAATTTTCAACAGACCGGTTGAGGACGTCGTTGGCGACGACGAATTCAACCGAATACGCGACATTCTGCGGGATTTAATGATCGCGCTGAAACTTGCGGTCCTTCCGGAATCTCTGCCCATCCGTCGCGCGTCCGATATGTTGCGGGCGTCGGAGCTCCTGCTGACGCTGCACCAGAACCCGGAGGCCATAGATTTCGAGGATTCCTCGGCGCTCCTGAAAGCGGTGATTGCCCTGCCTCCCGAATTGTTCCCGCCGGCGGACCCTGTCGAGTTGGAGGAAGAACCCGAGCCGCCAGAAGAGGACCCGACCACAGAAAAACTGGAAGAACGGGCAAAACGCCTGGAACTGGCCGCGGCGGAGGTGGTCGGTCTTTCCGGATCCGGTATCGAAAGGGTACGTCGCGCCCGGGTGGCGACAGGCGGACCAGACGCATTGAGCGCCGGAGGACGGGAAAGCACGACAGGTAGAACTGCAACAACCGCTGCCGCCGCGCGGCTCAGCGATGAGGCAGACGATATATCTGACGAAATCTCGTTCATTGGTGTCTCGCAGGCAGCGGTTGGCCGTTTGTCGTCGGACACCCAGGACCTTTTGGCCGAGCTTGATGTCGACATCACCGGGCGACCCTATGACGAGGTGCTTGACCGTATCGAGGTCGAACACCAGATGACGACCCTGCGACTGATCGATGCGGATGCTGCCGATGGCGCCGGGCCGCGTATTCGCACGGGATCAGCCGTGATGCCTGCCGCAGGAACGGCCAGCCCGTTGTTTCCCGGAATGGGAACCATTCTTGACCCGTCAAGCCTACCGCCAACAACTGTTGGCCCGATCAAACCCATCGGTGTGGGCGATCTTCTGGTCACGCGCCAGCAGATCAAACGCTATGAGGCGGGCGAAATCTCCCACGTAGAAAATGTTCTGCAATCGGAATCCCGTAACCGCGAGACACGCCGCCTGCGCCGCACCGAAGAGACCTTCGTGTTCGAAGAAGAGGAGAAAAAGGAGGAAGAACGCGATCTCCAGACGACCGAACGTCTTGAAATGCAGAGCGAAATTCAAAATACCCTGCGCGAGGACAAGCAATTCAACATTGGGGGGTCGGTGTCTGCGGGATACGGACCCTTTGTCCAGGTCGAAGTGTCATCAGCCTATGAAACAGGCACATCGCAGGAACAGATCAACAAGCTGGCGACAAGCTACGCCAAAGAGGTGACCGAGCGGACCGCTTCAAAAGTGGCGTTACGAACGCGACGCGAACAAACCCGCAAGACCATCGAGGAATTCGAAGAAAAAAACCAACACGGCTTCGACAACACGGAAGGCACCGAACATCTGTCCGGCATCTACCAGTGGCTTGATCGTGTCTATGAGCTTCAGGTTTATAACTATGGATTGCGGGTGCTTTTCGAATTCGTGGTACCGGAGCCGTCGGCACTGCTACTGCGAGCGATCGAGCACCAGATCGGCAAGCCGGAAGGATTGAAGCCGCCCCGCAAACCTTCCTTTGGACCGGGGCATCTGACACGCACAAACTACGGCAAATATGTACGGCGCTACGAGGCGGAAGGCGTTCAACCGCCGCCCGCTTTTGCCACGCGCATCGGCAAGAGTTTCACCTTCACCTCCCAAAGTGGCGAGGCCGAAGACAACACTTCCGAAGCGCTGCTCAATGTGCCAGAGGGTTTCAAGGCTGTCTCCTGTAGCGCGAAAATCCTGCACTACGGTTTCACAAGCGATACACGACGGGCCTATGTCTCTGTCGGATCGAATTCGCTGCACCTCAAGAAACGCGCCGAGGGGTCGGCATCGCCCGACAGCAGCGACCTGCATGATACCTTGCCCGAAATCGCTGGCGAGGTGCCTGTCGCTTTCTATGCTGTAAACGTGCTCAATTGTTCGGCGACTGTCACCATTCATTGCGTGCACACACAAGCCGCGTTTGAGAAGTGGCAGGTTGAAACCTACGATGCGTTGCTGCGTGGTTATGATGCGCAGCGCGGACGCTATGAAGAAAAGCTGGCCATCCTGAAAGCCGAACGATCAGGTGCCGCGCCCGAAGGTCGAAACCCCGGTCAGAACCGCCTGATCGAACGTCGGGAGATCAAACGTTTGTCGATCGCCATGATGACCGGCCAGCACTTCGCCAATACCGGCGTGCATCTTTCGCCTCAGGCGGCTGAGTTCAATTTTGATGCCGCCGAACGCGCGGGCGTTTATGCCCGCTTCTGGGAAAAGGCCATTCAGTGGAACGAGTTACAGTGGGAGCTTCTCCCTTATTTTTGGACGTCGCGAGACACGTGGGCGCGCATGCTCTACGAAGACACTGATCCGCTGCATGCGGAGTTCATCAGTGCCGGTGCTGCGTTGGTGCGCTTTGCAGTATCTCCGGGTTATGAGGCGGCGGTGCTGCACTTCCTGGAAACAGGCGGTGTTTGGGAAGGCGGTGACGAGCCCAGTGTCACCTCGGAAGAATATGCAGCGATGCTGGATGAGGTGGAAGCCGTACGGAATCGCGAAACTGGGGACGGGCCGCTTGCCACTCCGGAAGGATCAGGTGAAATCCCTGTCGGAGATCCTTGGGAAATCAGGGTGCCGACCACTTTGGTCAAATTGCGACAAGACAATGCGCTGCCTGAATGGGTCAAAGATGAGGATGGCCGCTGGCATCCGGTCGACCAGCCGGATGACTAAGCGCGCTACCGCTGTGCCGACACATACTCCCGGGTGCTAAGATGCGCTTACCATTGATCCTTGCGGGCCCGATCGTGCGGCGGGCCACGCCAGAAAAAGTCTGGGTGTGGCTCGCGACAAGCGAATTGCTCGATCCGCCTCATCTGATGCTCTTTACGGATGGCAATTCGCCTACCTCACCGGGCCCGGTCAAAGCCAAGATTGAATACTACCCAGTCGCCGTGGCCGACAACATGTGGATTTACATGTTGAGCGCGACGCCGGACACGCCGCTGGACCGAGGGCGGATATATTTCTACGATGTTCGGCTCGACGGGACACGTCCGCTGTTCAAATCCGAAGATTACCGGCAGTTCCTTCTTAAAGGAAATCGGCTGCCGACCTTTATGCTTGGGGCCAGAGGCCAGAACAATTTGCGGGCGCTTTACGGGTCCTGTCGCAAACTGCATGGGCCCAATCCCGACATGATGAAAGCGGCTGATGAAATTCTGCAAGACGCTACCGAAAAGAACCGGCCGCAGTATTTCTTTCTGGGCGGCGACCAGATTTATGCGGATGATGTCGACAGTCAGTTGCTGGTGCTGACGCGACCCTTGCGCGATGCGCTTTTTGGCGGCAAACGTGAAATAATTCCGGGCCTCAGCCCCGTTGCGCTCAGCGACACCATCGATCGCTCCAAATTTCTCGAACATTTCTTTACATCCGGGCACATGCCGCATCATCTGCTGACTTTTGCGGAATATGCGGCGACCTACATCATGTCCTGGAACGGTGACCTATGGGAGCCTTTGCTGAAGGCCGGGAAATTCTCGTCACTCGACAAGGCGGATTTTTCAAACCGGATCATTGGCAAGAGAGTCCTCGACGGCGCGTTGGGGGCAAAGAGCGCCAGGCGGGTGCTGGCCAATTCAATTTGCTACATGATCTTTGACGATCACGAGGTGACCGACGACTGGTTTCTCAATCCCGAATGGCAGCTGAACGCCACAAAATTCAGTTCGGGGCAAAGAATTCTGACGAATGGCATGGCGGCCTATTGGGCGTTTCAGGGATGGGGAAATGATCCCGAAGCGTTTGACGATACCTATCGCTCGACCATCAGCAGGTTTGCGGAAACACGTGGCCGCGGGACTGAAGATGCCTGGTCAACCCTGATCAAAACGGATTGGTCATTTGCGGCCCCGACTTCGCCACCGGCGATCTTCCTCGATACCCGGACCAAGCGGGAGGAATCGCCAAAAACGCTTGATATTGACCGTGCTGACAGGGGGCTTACCGGACCAATCACCTGGACAACCCTGCGCCTCAAGGATGCACCGCGCCTTTTGGACAGTGGCGAACGTGCGCGGCTCACCGCCTTGATATCCAAGCATTCAGCTTCCGGTGAGCCCCTTATCGTGATCGCGGCCGCGCCGATTTTCGGATTTCCGCCGATGGAATGGGTGCAACGCGTCATTGGGCGCGAGTCGGGCACCGCGGCTGACCTGGAAAGCTGGGCCAGCAACCCGCGCAATTTCATCGATGCATTCGACCTGTTTCTGGATGCGCAACCCAACCCGCTGATCGTTCTGTCAGGCGACGTTCACTATGGTTTTGAGATCGTCGGGCGCATGTCAACGGCGAGCCAATCGGTGCCTTTTGTCCAGCTGTGTTCGAGTGCCATGAAGAATGAGATCATAGGAGGCAGCAAGTTCTTCTTCAAAATCATTAGCTTGTTTGGAGAGTCTGTTGCTTCTTTCGGGTTCTGGGATCTCAAGGAAAAAGGCAAGACAGACGGGCCTATCGCCTACACGGAGACCAGTGATTTCGCCAATGGCGTCTTCAGCAACAAATTCAAATCATCGCCCCATTACCTGCTTCAGACTCAGTTCATCAAAAGATCAGGCAGGCGCTCGGTCAAACAACTGGTCGAACGTCAGAACAATCTGGGGGAACTGTTGATCCGCGGGCAGCAGGTATCACATCGACACTGGCATCCATCGTCGGCAGGCTCCTTCAGCGCACGGTCCTTCAAAA
Organism: Roseobacter sp. EG26; assembly: GCF_049830555.1. Lineage (NCBI taxonomy): Bacteria > Pseudomonadati > Pseudomonadota > Alphaproteobacteria > Rhodobacterales > Roseobacteraceae > Roseobacter > Roseobacter sp. EG26. The sequence goes on along the minus strand of NZ_JBNBLH010000017.1, from coordinate 23,626 downwards.
ACTGGAATACAGGCAATTGGCCGATCCCCGATATGATCCGCGCACTTCGAGCCCTGTTTGGATCATGAACACCGCTGGATGTTTTGCCCGACGCAGGTGAAACTACGCGGCGGAACGGATCAGGCATCCAAAATCTGGATCAGTGCAGTTTCAGCCTGCAGAGCCATCCACTTGCATCTGATAGTCTTCCGCGTCGAACCATCCTTGCGAGGATGTGATTTTCAGACTCTCGTCTAATTCCCACTCTTCCCACCCGCTGACATCCAGCGGATTGCCGGTTTCAGCATGATGTCCTGTAAAGGTCCAAATAAATATAACATGATTGCCTGCGGCGCGAATGCCGCCGCTGGTCAAAAGCAGATCAGGGACATCGGCATGAAACCCCGCAGCCATTTCGGCCAACCCTGTGTGACCGACCGAAGGATCGCCCCGATTGATCACAATTTGCGAGTTGGGTGCATGGCACGCGGCAACTTCTTCGGGAATTCTTGAATTCCAGGCGGCGGTGTAACGCGTGGCAAGTTCATCCAAGGTGGCTTGACTGAAAGACATTGAGGTATCCGTTGGTAATGAGAAATCATATCTGACAAAACGGTCGCCGCAATATCCGGATTTGTCAATTTCGACCCGGATTGAGATGCACAAAATAGCTGAGGTCACACGCAGGCGCGACCGCAACCGTTCCGTAGTATCTCTCAAGAAAAACGGCCCGGATAGATCAAAAGAAAGGACGCCTCAGCGCTTCCTGAGCGTTGGGAGACCAAATAGCCTTGAGAGCGAAAATCCGGCGCCACCCTCAGCATCCTTGGCTTCCGCATGCTTGATGATCAGCGGCAGGATGGCGTCGGCCATCCGCGCATGCCGCGCGAAAATCGACCCCGTAAAAGGCTTGCGCCCGCTAATCAACGGGATCGGGAAACCGGCCATCCGCGCATGCCGCGGAAAAGCGAACTTATCAGCCGGCTTGCGATTGCTGATGAGGGAAATTGGGAAATTTGCCATTCTCGCCCCACCAGGCACGAGAGCATTGGTTCCTGTTTTCCCGTTGATCAAATGCGGGAAGGGCCAGTTCGCCATGCGGGTGTGGCGCCCGATGATTGTCCCGCTGAAAGGCTTGCGCCGACTGATCAAAGGGATCGGGAATTTCGCCATCCGGGCGTGACGCGGAAATGCAAACTCACTCCATGGCTTACGACGGCTTATTAATGGGATCGGGAACTTCGCCATCCGGGCATGGCGTGGAAATGCAAAGCGATCACTGGGTTTCCGGCGACTGATCAGTGGAATTGGAAAATTCGCCATCCTTGCGTGACGCGGGAAAAGGAATGCTTCGGATGGTTTTCGACGGCTGATCAGTGGGATCGGCCAATCTGCCATATAGTAACCGGTAGGTGCCAAATCCTTGTCCCGGGTCAGAATATGCGGATGATCTTTCAGGATTGTCGCCGTCGCCTGAGGTTTGTCCTTTACATAGACCTCTTCGATCAGCTGGCCCATATCCACGGCACCCATTTCGGCGGTCAATTCTCGGGTTTTCCTTGCAGCACCCAATGGCTTGTAGGTTGCTTTGGCCAGCAAAACCGCCCCGCCTGATTCCAGGCGTTTTTCGTAAGCTTTTGCGGTCTTGGCTTCGACATGCTCCGCAGCCAGCGCATCCGAGAGACCCGTCGCATCTGTAAAGACAACCAGGTCATTTTTGGGGAACCGCTCGAATTGCAGCGCCTGTTTGACCAGTTGAGCCTTTCGCGCGCTCTCAAAATACCGCGTAATGACTTGTGTCATGATGCCTCCGCCGGTTTGGAATGCAGGTCCGCTACAGACCGCTGGGTTATGTCAGGGGCGCGGGCATTTGCCGCGCGCCAAGCCCCACACAGGGGCAACAATATAGCGCAAGCCAGCGCCAGGAAAACTATCTCAATTAAGAAAACCGCATTGTAGGGCGTGTGGACCGCAAGGTCTGACTGCGCTGACATGGCGACGATCACGTCGCGCACGATGCCTGCAAGAGCCACACCGAGACCGGCTGATGTCGCCTGAACCGCGCCCCAGGTCCCTAGCGCAAGGCCGATCTGGTCGCGCGCCGCCGACCGCATTGTCGCCGTCAGGGTTGCGTGACCAAAGAGCCCGGCACCGATACCCGTCGCCAGGGTGCCCGCCAAGAACATGAACGAGCCGCCGCCGAGCGAAGACAGGATTATGGCTGCGAAGCCGGGAATGCCAATCATCGCGCCGATCAGTCCAAGCCGCGCAGGAGACCGACCCGCGCCCAAAACGCGTGAGGCGACGCCAAAACCGATCAATGTGCCGCCAGCCAGAATCGCAGTCAATTTTGTGGTCTGCGCCACAGAAAATCCCAATGCCTGTCCGCCATAAGGTTCCAGCAGCACATCCGCCGCCCCGAAACCGAATGTTCCCAGGGCAATAACCGCCAGAAGTCTCTTTTTCCCTGGCTTTTCAACAAATTGCGTCCAAGCAACACGAAACGGCAGGAACTGTGTGGTTTGCATTTTCTGCGCGCGTACCCGGTCTCGCGCCTCTTGTTTCCAAAGAGCCAGAAGGTTCAGCGCAACGGTCACAACCGCCGCCCCCTGGATCACCTGAATGAGACGGCCGGGCGTGTAATTCTCCAGCAAGGCACCAAAAACAAGCGCGCTCACGACCATACCAACGAGCAACATCACGTACATCAGGCCCACAACTTTGGGCTGATCCTGCTCGTCTACAAGATCGGTTGCGAGCGCTAGGCCGACGGTCTGAACCATATGCACGCCAGCACCAACCAACAGAAATGCCAATGCGGCAGAAGACAGGCCCATCCACCGCGGCGCGTCCACCGCTTCACCGTATCCTGAGAGGACAAGCAGCGCGAAAGGCATGATGGCGAACCCGCCAAACTGATACAGCGTGCCTTTCCAAATGTAGGGCACGCGGCGCAAGCCAAGCGCCGATACATGCACATCAGATTTGTATCCAATGATTGTGCGCAGCGGGGCGAAAAGCAGGGGCAATGCCAGCATGACGGCCACAAGTGTCGCAGGAACGTCCAATTCGACGATCATGACGCGGTTCAATGTGCCAACCAGCAGAACCACCGCCATGCCGACGGTGACCTGAAAGAGAGATAATCGCAGCAGGCGTGAAAGGGGCACGTCCTTGCTCGCTACATCCGCAAAGGGCAGATAGCGCGGCGCAATTGATGCCAGCTTTCGCAAGGCAAATGTGCGGTAGTCGAACATTAACTTCTCGCAATTCGCAATCCGTTAGCGGCCCGCGGGCGCATTGCCCGCAGGTCGTTTCCGTGTCAGGCCCCTTATCGCATCAGCGAAAGGGACCATCCGTTAATTCTTGATGATAGCCGGCGGCGCGGCCGCACTTGCATTGACCACATCCGGGCTTTGTAAAACGGCCGTTGTCGTGGTGCCGTCCGGCATGATGACAAGAACCTGCTGTCCGCCGTTTTGCATCGGCAACGCATAGGATGCCTTGGCCGTGTTTTCGGGGAGTGTCGCGGCGGCTGCCTGTTGATCACCTGTGCCCAGTTCGACCCCGGAGAGGAAATCGGACACCCAGGACGTGTTGCTCAGAACAGCAACATGAACCGAGAATGAACCTACGGCGACTGCGCCGAGGAACAATGGAACGCCGACGGCAGGGGGAACGACAAGCCACATTTTTGCATTGTTCATGATATTCCTCCTTTAGCCGAGCCAGGGTGTCGCGGCAGCGACAAGCATGTGGGCGATGAGCGCGATGAGACCGAAAACGCGTGTACCATCAATAAGATAACTGTGAACTTCTTCGGCTTCGTGCAATGTTAGACCGGTTGGCCAAACCTTGTCTGGGTCGTCGGACATAGTGTTTCCTCCAATTCGCTTCATATGAAGTGCTCCAGCAGCCTCCGACGTGAAGGCGCAGCGCTGCCGAGCAGCTCTATGGTCGCGACACGCACACTCGCTCCATATATCAAGAGTGTCATATTTTACAGACAATGCAAGTGTAAACTTTACTTTACGCTCCCTCAGCGCAAAGAAGCAGCACATATACGCTCAGATATCGCTTTGTTCTGGCGCGTGCAGTGGCTTGCCCCATCCAGCCAATGAAATAAGGGCGGTTTGCGCAAAAATCTCAACGTTGATCCTCAAGCGAGAAAAATCCGATCCACACAAGGTTTGAAGTCTTTGATGTGATCGCCTCAACCCGTCTGCGGTCAATTTGAGCGGAACGGAAGCCGCTTTGCGGTTTCAGCTACGGCGCATAGCTCATGCGAACTATTTCGTGCCCCGATGTGTCGTCAAATCGCCGGCCGATTTCGGCAAAACCATATCTTAGATAGAAGCGATGCCCTGAACGGTTACGCGCAAACACGTCCAGCTTGACCGTTTCGCGCTGCGACAAAATAAAGTTCAACAACGCGCGCCCGATCCCCTGGTGCTGACATTCGGGCCGGACATAAAGTCCTGTGATGTCATCCTCCAACACCGAAATGAACCCAACCGGCACACCTTGTTGTTCCCAGATCCATGTCTCGGCCAGTTCCACGAAACGTTTTCGGATGATTTTTTGCAATATGTCCAAATAGGTGTCACTGAGAAAAGGGTGAGATTTTTGACTCGCAGCGCGCCAGATTGACACAATCGTTTCCGTGTCCTGGACTGCAAAGGGCCGGATCATGACTGTATTTATCCCTCAATGCAAAAGGGTCAAAATTCCTGACGCTCATCGACATATTCTGCGCCCGGCATGGGAACGGGAACCGCGCCCTACCCGCAACAAACTGAACGCCCCGCAAAACGTGCGGCACTCCCGTCAGCTTGCCGGAACAAACACGCGCGCGCAACGCAAATCCTCGGTGGGCGTTTTCAAGTTTGCCTTATTTTGTTGATCTTTCGGGGCCAACCAAGTAGGTTTAACTGTGCATGTGTGGTTGTGACGTGGGTGGCCAGTGGTCAATGTGACGCACTCGCTGTCCGAGCTCTTGAGGAGGAGGCTTGGACATCTCGATAATGCGAATGGCTTCATCGGAGCGCACAGCGCGACGATGTGTCTTGTGGGGAGAAAGCCGGACAAATGGTCGATATTTTTTCCAAAAAGGAAGGCCCGCGTCGTGAGGACGTCGTAGCCAAACGCATCATAGGCGAAAACAAGGAAACAATTCACCGTCTCGCGGATCAGATCAGCAATGGCGGATTTTCCAAATCACGCGCTGCGATGGCGCAAGCAAAAGAAACTCCCAAGCCCGACGGTCTCAGCATCCATATTCTGGGAGACACCAGCAAAGCGGTGGAACCCAAGCCGGTATTCAAGATCAGTCTGAACGACCGGGTCCTGATCATGGACGCGAATTCTGGAAAGCAACTTATGTTCCTGGGCGAGATGCGCCGTAAAGACAAACAGAAGTACTTTGCGCTTGCGACCAAGGAAAATGGCTTTTTTGCTCCCTTGGATGACGAGACGCAGGACTGTTTGCGTGATCTTGACGGTGTGATCATCGAGACCCGCGACATCGAAGACAAGTTTTCCGACGTTATGAAAGTTCGACTGGGGTTATGAAAAAACTTCTATCGTTCGCTGCTTTCTCCTGAGCAGGAACGCCATTTTTGGCTGCACCTTGTGGAAGAGATTTGATGCGATCAACCTACTTCAGCCCCAGAAACCGCAAAGCGTCAGCCCAGGCTGCTCTGGCCAGCGACAACAGACAACGCGATACCATGCGTGCGTGGGAAAGTTTCGTCGAGCGTGGCAGAGCAACTGCGGATATAGAGAAATCAGTGCGCGCGGAAATTTTGGATTCCTGGGCCCGCTGTACCGATTCCGGTATCAATGCCCTGTGCCGCTCGACTCCCCAGAAAATGAGCGAGGACAGCGTTCAAGAGCTGCGACGCAAGAACCGTGCTCTGTGTCGCGCGGCAAAATATGCGTTCCAGCGTTTGGCTCCGCATCTTCTTGAATCGCGCGCGATCCTGCTGCTGACCGACCAGACCGGAACGGTCATTGAAGCCACCGGGGACGCCAAAACGCTCGACACCGGGCGCGAGATTGGCCTGGAAGTTGGCGGCGTTTGGGACGAAGACGTGATTGGTACCAATGGCATTGGCACAGCATTGCGCACAGGCATGCCCACTTACGTCCATGCCTCGGAACACTTTTGCCAGGGAATAAAGGCCTGGACCTGTGCCGGCGTGCCGATTTTTGATCCGCTCGACAGAACGGTCATCGGGGTTGTTGATCTGTCGGGTCCGCCCGATATCTTTCGCCGCCACAATGTCGCGCTTGTTGTCGCGGCCGCACGCGAAATCGAAATTGCCCTGGCAGAACATCAACGCGACGAACGCACGTCTTTACTGGAAGCTTTCATTGATTTGCCAAACCCACGAGACAAGGAAGATGCCATCGTGCTTCTGAACGAATCCGGGCGCATTGTGTACAGCAAGAACACTGAAACCTTCGGGGATGGCCGTGCTGATGATTTCCTTATGGGGCGGCAATTGGTGAGCCTCGGCCCCGAGATGTCAGACGGTGAAGTGGCCGCCGCATTGCCACCCGGTCTCACCACCAAGGCGATCGACATTTTGAAGTCCGGCGCCAGCATACAGGGTGCGGCCCTGATCCTGCCGCCAAAAACATCGGCTGCGAAAATGCCCGTGAACCCGAGTGGTATCAGAATTTCCCCGCGCCGTGGTGTGGAAGAGCAAGAGATTCAGATCATCGGCGAATGCCCGAAGATGCTGGAGACAATTGAGTTTGCGCGCCGTGCTGCGAAGGCCAATGTAACGGTTCTGGTGCAGGGCGAAACCGGTGTTGGCAAAGAGCTTTTTGCGCGCCTGATCCACAGTCAGAATGCACGCCAGAACGCGCCTTACGTGGCGGTTAATTGTGCTGCCATTTCGGGCGAACTTATCGGTGGAGAACTGTTTGGGCATGTTGCGGGCGCTTTCACCGGGGCCTTGAGGGAAGGCAAGCCGGGGAAATTTGAGCAGGCAGACGGCGGTGTACTTTGCCTTGACGAAATTGGCGATATGCCACTTGAGCTTCAGACATATCTGCTGCGCACGCTGGAGCAACGGGCAGTTTACCGGGTGGGCTGCAACAAGCGACGCGCCGTGGACGTGCAACTTGTTGCCATCACCAACCGCGATCTGCGACAGGACATCGAAAAAGGACGCTTTCGCCGGGACCTTTTCTATCGCATCGGCACCATCATAATCGACGTCCCGCCCCTGCGCGAACGCGGCCAGGATATCGACCTTTTGCTCAGTCACTTCAATCAAAAGCTGTCGCAAAAATTTGACCGCGCACCACTGGTATTCGACCAAAAAGCACTGGCTGCCTTGCAGGATTATCAATGGCCGGGGAATGTGCGCGAATTGCGAAACGTCATTGAAAGAGTGTGCCTGTTGCATAATGACACTGTCGTGACGCTGGCAGATCTTCCGAAGGACATCACCGAACCGGATACCAGTTTTCTTGCAACCGGTTCCAGAAGCTACATGAGTACCGACAAAATGGATCTGGATCAGATCGAGTCTCATGCCATTCAGCGCGCCATTACGAATTCCAATGGCAATCTCACAAAGGTTGCGGCGTCATTGGGTATTTCGCGCCCGACGTTGTACCGGAAAATCAAACAATATGGGTTGCACCGGGGAAAGTAGAAACGGCCTCATTTTCAGCGTAAGATCGTGCCGGAAGACGGTCAACAGCCACCGCAAAGAGTGGCTGTTTCAGCAGAGACGCCTGCGCTACGGAACGATCACGCCCCGACCGGTAAAGCGCCGGTTCTTGAAGTCATCGATGCCCTTGTTGATGTCATCAAGCGTATACTCGGTGTAGTGCATCTTGACCAAACCGTCTGCATTCAGCTCCATCAGCTCAACCAATTCCGTGTAGTCGCCAACGAGGCTGCCACCGATCTTGATCTCGTTGATCACCAGTTCCAGCGTTGGAATCTCGATGGTGCCGCCATAGCCAACGACAATCAGTTCGCCGCCCTGCCGCAGCAGTTTCCAGCAGATGTTTTCGACACCCAACTCACCAACAAAGTCGATGACAACGTCACTGCCGCCACCGGTTGCTTCCTTAACCTGCTCGATCAGATCGGGCCCGCCATCCAACACGATATCTGCCCCCAGTTCCTTGGCCAGAACCTGCGCGCCCGGTTCGCGGTCCACGGCAATGACACGCGCGCCACAGAGGTTTTTCAGGCATTGGATCGCAATATGGCCCAAACCTCCAACGCCGAGCACCGTCACATAAGCCCCCGGATGGACCAGACCCGCGGCCTTTTTGGCGGCGCGGTATGCTGTGATGCCCGCATCTGCCATGGGGGCGACCTCCAGAGGGGTGATGTTCGTGTTCAGCTTGATGACGGAGCTTTCGTTAGTGACGAAATACTCCGCAAAGCCACCATCCAAGCCAAGCCCCGGAAACAGCCCGTGGTCACAATACATGTCATGACCGTAGCGACAGTTGAGACAAATACCACAACTGCGGTGCGGGTGGCAGATAACCGCATCGCCCGCTTTCACTGACGTCACATTCGAACCGACCTCTTCGACCCAGCCGGCATTTTCGTGCCCCATGACATAAGGCAGCAATCCGCCATCCGCATCCATCACGTCTTTCCATACCCCTTCGATGATATGCAAATCCGTGCGGCACAGGCCCGCCGCCCCCACTTTGACGATAACCTCGTCCGGGCCATTGACCGTCGGCGCCGGGACCTCTTCGATCTTGAGCTGAACGTTCATCTCGGGGTCGTAATCGTATAGCCTCGCAGCTTTCATGTCCTGTTCCTCTTTCTTGCTGGACAAGGGCGCGGCATTTCTGCCGCGCTCACATTCTGGTTAGGGTCGGCCCAACAACTCGGCGCCACCACCCAGGGCTGGCCCCTCTGTCGGGTCGGCCTCCCCCTCCTCAAGATCCCCCACAAGGGTCTCAGTGGTCAGGATCAGTGTCGCAACAGATGCTGCATTCACCAGCGCGCTGGCCGTGACCCGAACCGGGTCGATGATGCCTGTTTCGAACATATCGACGAAGATGCCGCCATTGGCGTCATAACCGCGCCCGGGCTGACCATCGGCAACCGAGGCAATTACCGCCGTGGGATCCGCCCCTGCGTTACTGGCAATCCGCTCGACAGGACGCGTCAAAACGGACCGTACAAGATTGACCCCTGTGCACACATCGCCATCGTTGCCCGAGACAAGATTGTCGAGAGTAGATCCGATTTGCGCCAACGCCGTGCCGCCACCGGCTACGACACCATCCTCGAATGCTGCTTTGACGGCACAAAGCGAGTCCTCGATAAGCTGTATCTTGCGTTTCTGTTCCACCGGCGTGAAGCCGCCCGCATAGATCACCGCCGTACCGCCAGACAGTTTGGAGACCCGTTCGCGCAACTTGTCCTGCTCGATGTTTGGCGGTGCGACATCATGCTGACGCTGAACCTGATCGCGCCGCGCCCGGATCGCATCCGGATTCCCTTCACCCCGAATGATGCTGGTAAAGGATGAGCTTACCTTGACCTGTTGCGCACCGCCCAATTGAGCGAGAGTGACATTTTCAATCTTCTTGCCCAGATCGCGGGCCAGAACCTCGCCATTTGTCAGTATTGCCAGATCATCCATCATGGCGGCCCGCCAATGTCCGTATTCCGGCGGATGGACGATCAGATATTTGCCTGCACCACCTGAATCCATCAGCGAGATCACGACCTCGGGTGCGATCTCTTCGGCAACGATCAGTAAGGGTCGGTCCTGCTCATCGGCAATGTCGCGGGCTTTTTTCAAAATGTCAGGGCTCAGGATTTTCTGATCGGTCAGAAGGATCAGGGGGTTATTCAGAACCGCTTCCATATTGTCCTGATCGGTCACCATGTGATGCGAAATATAGCCTCGATCAAAGGACATGCCTTCGACAACCTCAAGCGTCGTATCAATTGTCACAGAGAAATCAGCGCTGATCACGCCGTCCTTTCCCACGCGGTTGAAGGCCTCTGCCACCAGCGATCCCAAATCCGCATCGGTGGCGGACACACGCGCAACGGCATTCAGGTATTCGGGGTGGTCGTCACAAGACCGCGAGGAGCGATCCAACCCTTCGATGATGCGTTCCACAGCCAGATCAATGCCCTTGCATAGATCAACAGGTTTGACCCCCTGCTCGGTTATCTTTACCCCTTCCTGTATCAAGGCATTGGCCAGAACGATGGCTGTCGTGGTCCCATCTCCCGCGACTTCATTGGTTTGCATCGACACTTCCCGCACGACCTGAGCGCCCATGTTTTCAAAACGGTCAGGGAGTTCGATTTCCGATGCAATCGTGACCCCATCTCTGGTGATCAACGGCGTGCCAACCGGGCGATCAATCATCGCGTTCAAGCCTTTGGGGCCCAGTGTCGGCTCCACTGCCGCCGCCAGTTTAGCAACTCCGCGCGCAAGGGCAGCCCGGGCAGTACCGTTATGTGTCAATAGTTTAGCCATGTTTATCTCCCTGCCAGAGCATGATCCTCTGGTCGTTTTGTGGTATTAAGTACCGTTGCCTTGCCGGAACCCGATCAGGGCGCCGCCTGCGGCTCTGGATGGATTGGTTCGCGTGGCGGCACCCGGTTCTGAATGAAGTCAATCAGCGTCGGGCCCTCCGCTCCGATCTTGACTTCCTTGTACCTGGTCGACTGCAACCCACGGCAAAGCGCGCCGTTGAATTCCATGTTGATCCGGACCCCGCGCAGCCGCGCCAGATAGTCCCGCAATCCTTGCGCGCTCAATGGCGCACCCTCCCAGGTGACAAACGCCAGGTCATTTGATTGCGTGGCCAGGCCATGCGCCAGAAGAATTTCGCGATACCGTGGTTTTTGCCTGGCTTCTTCCTGACCCTGGAAGGCAACCCTGTCGAAGATCTCCAGGGTCATTCCAACGATGTCCTCACCGGTGAAACCACGCGCCTCAAGACCGAGAAGCACCGTTTCCTGACGACGGATGAATGCCTTCTCCTGAAACTTCAGGCGCACGTTATCCAGATCGCTACCATCGCAATACTCCGAAAAAACATCGGCGAAATCTCTGGACCCGTTCACACCGTCATTCACACGATCTGCAAAGCAGTGGTCATTCAATGTCACCCTGATGTTCTTCACCCAGGGCAACTTGCTGACAGCAATACGCACGTCGAAACCCATCAGAAAAGCAAAGTTTGGCGAGCACCAGTAGGTCGGAAGTCGAAAATCGACTTCCACCTTTCTGCTGCTCTGATCCACATCAATTCGCTCGACAAAACCCATGTCTGTGATCGGTTCGTCCAGCTCGGGATCTGTCACCTGGTCCAGACAATCCCAGACTTCCGCTTCCAGTTCCGTTCTGTGAATTTCTGCAAACATCGCGTCACTCCGCCGCGATCTGCACAGGTGTCGCACTGAGCTGCTTTTTCTTGGCCGCGACGTCGATGTCGTAGAGCTTGGCCGCATTCAGACCGAGGATTTTCTCCTTGACCTCATCGGTGAGCTGCACGCCGCCGCGTTCGGCTGAGATGTCTTCGGGGATCTGATACTCCCAGAACTTTTCGACCAGCCACTTGGGCGTCCAGATGGCATAATCTGATCCGAACAAAAGCTTGTCTTCGCCGACCCACCACAGAAGCTCAGCCATCACCTCGCCGAAGTAGCGTGGACGGGAATGGATAAAGGGCAACGCCACCGCAAGACCGCCATAGACATTGGTTTCCTGCGTGGCGATCCAGCAGAAATCATCCAGACGGGGTAAACCGCAATGCTCGATGATCCAATTGAGGTTCTGGAAATCCGTCGCGGCATAATCCACGTCGTGGACATCAAAGGCATCCTTGCTCAGCGGAATGATCGTTGGGCCCTTGTGAACATGAATGTTCTTGATGCCGAGTTTGTCACAAAGTTCAAAACACTTGTAAGCGGCCGGATCGTTGAGGGCCCAGCCCTTGCTTTCGCCGTTCCATTCAGCGGTGTACATTTTCACACCCTGAATATCGAAGGTTTCTTTCATGTAATGAATGTATTCCAGGGCTTTTTCGCCATCGCGCGGGTCAAACGAGCCGTTGATAATGAACCGCTCCGGGTGGCGTTCTGCCATCGTTGTGCTGCGCTCGATGCTGGAAAAGCCGTTCTTGTAGAAATCCTTCAGATAGGTCGATTGGATGATAGCCACATCATCCGGACCGTCGATGAAGAGGTCCCGGTACACATCGTCCTCTGTGTACTTTTCGAACCTGTCCTTTTCCCACAGCTCTTCGGGAGGGCTGAGATTGGTGTGATAGGCATAAAAGCACTCGATGAACTGTTTGCCATGCACATTGCTCTGGTTTTCGGCGCTGCCGTCCCAAAAATGGGTGTGGCCGTCGACGATGAAGATTTCCTTGCCGTCCTTGGTGACAAACATTTGTACCTCCTGGGATATTTCGAATGGTGATCTTGGAAATTTAGATAACAAACCCGGTGGGTTCCGGGTTTGTCAGGCTGGCATTCTTATTCGATATACTCGAACACATCGTCCATATTGCCGAAGAGCACGACGGTGTTGTCATCCACCCGCACCATCCGCCCATAGTGGGTTGATGTATTGACCTCGAACGTTTCAGCCGTCATTTCGCGGCCCAGATACTCCCCGATCTCATCCATTTTGAAGACCAGTTTGCCCTCCCCATCCACGCGGATCGTCGCGGGGTTATGGGTGACGGTAACTTTCGGATCCTCGTCCATGAATTCCGCGATGGCGCGGGCTTCGACCGAGTCGTTCATTGTCACACCGCATTGATGTGAAATCGTTTGCTCAAAGGTGATATCCTTCATTGATTTGAAGATATTCTGCTTTGTTGCGTCGCGAGCTATTGTTGACATTGCTGGTACTCCCTTCAATCAGCGGGTCAGGCCGAGTTCATTCAATATCTGTCCAAGACGCTCGTGAGAGACGGCTTTGACATCTTCGAATGAGACCGGTTTGGAATGAGGTTGCGACCAGATCGGCTGAAGCGCGGTCGCGGCTTTGTCCGCCAAGTCACCGTGCTTTGTCACCCACGACTGCAAAAGGCCCTTGTTGTGGGCACCATGCTCTTCGTCGTTCACCAGCAGATACATCAGGTCGATGGCATTGGCCAAATTCCGTTCGTAATCCGCTTCAGCGGCCGAAATCACCGGTGGCGTAATGAAATCATTGTTGGCTGCGGCCGCCTGCATCAGGAAACCTGACCGGAACAGCTCGCCCACCAAAGGTTCGAAGATCAGATTGATGGCAAAGTATTGCTCAAGATAATCTTCGCTGCCCATGATGCTCTCGATCGCTTCACGAGTTGGCTGCCAGAGCGGGTCTTCAAGCCAGGTTTTTTTCCCCAGATCGTCATCCCAGCCTTCGATATCCATTCCGATTTCGGCCAGATAGAGCGTGATGTCCTGCGACAGGCGCATCTTGTAGGATGAATTCGTCAACGTCGCATTGTTGATCATTTGGGTATAGCCGTACCGCTGCGCCTGCATCAGCGAGGTGCCCAGCCCGAATTCCGCGTGCTTCCAGGCACCCAGATGCGCTTGCAGAATGCGGTTCCATACCTTGTCAAAAGCAGCCGGTGCGCCGGCTTTGCGCGCGTTGCTGATGACCGATTGCACCATCGAACATATCTTTGACTGGCGCTGGTAATGGGTGCGTTCCCATTCCTGATCCGGGGCTCGGAAAGCATGCCAGTTCGAGCTTTTTAGCGCGGTGTAGTCTTTCTGGTAAGCGCCGCCGCCCTTGGCGCCGCCAAAGTCGATAATCCAGTCCTGGATCAAGTACCGTTCCGGATCAGGTTGCACGTCAACGGTGACGTCTTCGTAATGTGTGGCGCGTTTGCCTCTGGGTTCAAAGTAGTTGTATTTGCGGCTGGTTGACCCGACAAATGTGGCTGAACCTGCAGCGCCGGACCCGACAGAACTTGATGTTGCTACCATGGTAGCCTCCCTTGGTTGGTTAAATTTACGCGACTAGCGATCAGCCCTAAAACTCAGTGGAGAGCCGATGAACCGGAAGTTGGCGTAAACTTGTCGAAGAAAATTCGTTCGGTTTCGAACCCGTTCATAAAGAGAACCGGGGTGAGCGCGTCGATCATCGGGGGAGGTCCACAGGCGTAGACATCGCCTTCTCCGTCGATATCCAGGTCCTTCAGGCGACGATCGACGCATTCATGCACAAATCCGCGCTCCCCTTGCCAGGTGCCATCTTCCTCCGCGTGGCTCAGCACGGGGATGAACTCGACCTGCGGATGGGCATCGGTCAGCGCAGCAATGTCGTTCAGTTTGAACAGGTCATCCTGCGTGCGCGCACCGTAAAAGAACATCACGGGGCGATCCTCGCCGCTTACCAGATGATCGTGAAGAATAGACCAAACGGGCGACATCCCGGACCCGGCTCCCACCAGAATTACGGGTCCGTCTCTGTCTTCGCGTCGGAAGCACATTCCGTAGGGTCCGCTGATCGCGACGGAGGCGCCTTTTTTGATGCCTCCGGCGTCGAGTTCTCCTGAGAACTTCCCTTCCGGGTATTTTTTGATGATGAAGGAGAGTTTTTGGGTTTCGCTCGGCGGATTTGCCATGGAGAACGAGCGTGTAATCTCCTCCCCCGCTTCGGTGGTAACCGTGATGTCGACATATTGGCCCGCCCAGAATTTGAGCGGCTTATCAATTTCAATCTCTACGCCGCGAATGTCATGGGTGAGTTTCTGGAAATCAACAATACGCCCGTCAAAACTCTTTACGGGGATGGATTTCGACAAAAGCTCCTCATCGTAATTCAGGAGATCAATTTCCACGTCACTGTAGGCGATGGCCCGGCACATCAGGATATGCCCCGTCTCCTTTTCGTAGTCACTCAGCGCGAAGGTCGAATATTTCAGCATCTCGGTTTCGCCGTCGTTCTGAACGCATTTGCAAGCGGAGCACTGCCCTTCTTTGCAGCCATGCGGCAATGCAATGCCCTGACGGAACGCCGCATCCAGAATTGTCTCGTCCTCCTCGACCTCGAACTCCACACCAACAGGTTCCAGTCGGACGTTGTAAATCTCACTCATTTTTTAGTCTCCTGCGATCCAGAGCTGCGCGCCGGATCTCGGTTCAATAGTGGGTTGCCGAGGCCGCAAAGGCCTCGACAGGTGTTTGTTTAATTGCAGGGATTGATGGTGAAGCCCGCGCGATAATCCGCGAGATGGGCTTCGCGATCGCTTGGAGACATTGCACGCAGGGCGTTGAGCGGTGACCCCAACGTATGTCCACGCACGTGATCAAGCGTCCACATGTCCTTGTTGTCAAAACGCAGGTGCGGCTGCGGCACCAGCGTTTTGCCATCCTCCCGGACAAAGTTCAGATCGGTGATCGCATCCGCCAGATCCCAGCCATCGTAAACGGTTTCCCATTCCCGCTTGCCTGAGAACTTGCCCATGGCCGGTGTCGGACGCCCCTGATATTCGTCAGCAAAGGCCTCAACAGCCGTCCAACGGTCCAACTCATGCGCGAAGGTGTGCAGCTGACCATCGATTTCGTCCACGACGGTGTCTTCACGGATCAGACAGGGTACCAGGCAAGACCAGCAGCGGTGCGGATAGACATAGCCTACGTCCTCATTGAACGTGATGACCTTCTGGCCGGGCACGCTCAGTTTCGCATACCACTTCCAGAACTCGCCAAACTCCGCGTACCAGCCTGGATACTTGTGCTCGAACCATTCGAAGTCTTTTTCGGTCTGAGCCTCAATCCGCCAGAAGTTGACCGGCCATCCCACAGCGAAGAACTGTGCGACCTTGTGGACGTAACTTTTTTCGGTGATCCGCTTCCAGGCTTCCTGGACATCATCGTGGTGGATTTTGACGCCATATTTTTCGAGAGGCAGCATATACGTCCGGTAGTAATCCTCGAAAATCCAGCGATGCCACATTTCCGCATAGGATTCCTTTTCCTTGTCGCGGTTCGTGGTGCCATATTCGATGAATGTGCCAATCGCAGCGTCGACGATTGCGTGGTTCTGCCAGAAGGCATACCGCAGATCGCGCTCCAGAAGCAGATGGTTCTCCGGCTCTTTCAGCGCCGCCATCAGCAGGGAGTGACCGTTGCCGATATGGCGACTTTCGTCCGACTGGACCGACAGGAACACCGTGGGCAGCGCATAATCACCGTTGCGCGCAGCCTCAGAGGGCATCGCCACAAACAGCGTGTTGGTGAAGGCTGTTTCGGCTACAACCGTCAGATACATGCATGCTGCGGTCATCGTATCACCGGTGATGAAACCTTCGCCGAATTGACGACCGATCGTGGTCGCATAGCACTTGCCGAAGGCTTCTTCGGTGATGTCGAACCCAGCGGGGTCGATGTAGTTTTCCATGTACCACTTCTTCAGATTCATCTGAATGGTGGAATGCCGGAATTCATCGACCATCTGCATGGTGAAGCCTGTGCGCAGGTCTTCACCCGGCGCCAGCCGCGCGACCATGGCCATCGACCGTGCCGCAGAGATTTCCGGGAAAGGAATGATCGCCAGAAACAGTTTCATCCACTCGATCCAGCGCGGCTCGACATTGGCAAACATGTCGCCCCGCAAGGCTGCATCCAGCGCACCGTAAACCCGGTTGTCCTTTTCTTCTTCCATCGGGAAGTAGGACCGAAGCACCTGTTTCATCGGATCGCGTGGAGCCTTGGTGATCTTGTAGTCTGTCGGAAAGGTATTGGCTTCCTGAACGTAAGTGGGATTCCAGCCCAGATCAGAAATCTTCTTGGTGGCCTCTCCCACCGAGATACCCCGTTGGGAGGTAATCTTGTTTAGCGTTATCGCCATGCCATGAGTCTCCTTGTGTTTTGACCGATTGGATCGGCCGGTTGGAGGCAGCACATGCTACCGATTGTTTGACGGGTTCCGCCGGCAAAGCGCGGCCGAAAAACCAGTCGTTCACGTCACGGCAAAGGTTGGAGGGATAGGCCCACACGCGCCTGCCCTATCACCCCTACAAAGGGCCAGCCGGCGGATCGTGAGCGGAACGTTCTCCCTGTTCCTTCGTTCTTGATGGCTTCCATTTTCCTGGAAACACGGCGTTATGATTGGGTAGATGCAAGTTCCGTGCCAAAAACCGGAAACTGCGGAAATAATTTCGAAAAATTCTCACACTGCCATATAATGTACTGTAATTATTATATTTTTATTTTGAAAATTTTGCGCATTCGCCATTTCAGCTTTATGGCTTGGCCTTCAGAATGCTCTGACTGTGTTTTGTTTCATTACACAGCGTTACACCCTTCGCGCGGCGTTACACTTTGCTTTACATATGCCTCAGACGCTGCTTCGCGCGCCGGAAACTTCCCGTCATAGACGCTGGCGATGACAGCTGACAACCGACTGGTGGAGCAGGTTGCCTCAAACGCACCCATCCGATGGACGAGCGTCTCTCCCGCAGAAGGGAGCGCGTTTCGGGTCAGCGATTCGGAAATTTACGAGACGTAATTTCTCCACATCTCATGCTGTGTGAACTTATGAAACTATCGACGTTACACCTCGTAACGAAGTGAAACGAACCGCAGCGCGCGGGTCAAAAAAACTTTCATTTCGCAGTCTTGAGAGCGCCAAGTCTCCTTTGTGACGAGACCACGAAGTGCTAATCTCTGGTGATCGGACGTCGTTGAAACGTGCGGGATTTGATCAATTCATCGTGGCAAAACAGTGCGTTTGGACGCCTGAACTCGGAGCTCTGACGCTTCGCGAATTCTTGCTGGTCATTGCGAAAGGGTGAGGGATGGAAGAGGTGATGCGGATCGAGGCTATGTACCGGGACGCTTACGCGAAAGACACCGGATCAATTGGGGCGATTGGTGCGCGGCGCGGTTGGCATACTGTCCCAAATCGCAGAGATGTCGCAGCTCATATGTTGATGCGTTTCACGCAGTATTCGTTCGCGCAGTTCCTCCTCAATAAGGGCAAGCTGTTCCTGCGCACCAACAAAATTTGCAGGTTTTGGATGGGAGACAGCCTCGGCAGCAGCCTTCGCCAGGCGACTATCAGCCCCGGCAATCCTCTTGCTGGTCTCACTCAGCGCCATAAGAAATCGCAGTGTCGCGTCTGTTTTCATAGCAAAACGCTCCCGCATTCAACGATTGTCAGATCATAGGGGGCAATTGAATGACCGGTCAATCCGACACACTCGACGGACTTTTCCAGAAACGCATGTCTTTGATCAGCGCCTTGTCCCAGGCCAATGCCGATTGTCTGCGTGCGTTACAAATGCAAAGCGGAAACAGCATCTTGTTGTTGATGGAAGAGCCCTGCCCTTCCGCAACCACGTCACAGGACAAGGCAAACAACGAAGTCGACGCATGTCGGGCGCGCATCGACAGGCTGGAAACAGAGCTATCTGAACTGGATCAGAAGATCGAAAAAGCGGCAGTTAAGGAGGCTGATCATGGGTGAACAAAACACATCCGGATTGAAGTTGTTTGATCTGCTTGCACGGGAGTGGACGCTGCAAGAGGCGGTGGTTCAGGTGGCGTTCAACGAAGAAGATACGGCAGTTCTTTTCCGGCTGGCTTCGGGTGCCGTCTCGTTGGCTGCACTAAAAGACAGCGAGAGCCCAAAAGTACGGACACGTATGGAACTCGATACCGGGCGAACAACGATCAAGCCGCGTGAAAACCCGATCGCACCTCTCATTTCGCCTCAGCTTGTTCTGGATCCCGATTTGCCTGTCGCGCGTTTTGGCACTCAGGGGTTTGCGGGTGTCGACGCGCAGGGAGCAATTGTGCAGATCACTGCTGGTGGCCAGACCATAGAGAGAGGCAAACCCGGCGACAGCATCACGTCAATCTGCAGCAGCCGCTCCGGGCATCTGCTGACAATTGCCCGGGGCGCGCAGCTGAATTTGCACTCTCTGCCGGATATGGAGGTCCTTGTGGAAACTGCTCTCGACCACCCGGTGACCTGCCAATCAATGTCTGCTGACGGTACGAAACTGGCCGCCTGGGGCAAAGGCACACTGAGCCTCATCAACCTGCAGGGAACCTCAGCTGACGCCTGCCATATTCAATGCGCTGGCCCTGTGACCGATATCGTCTGGAATGAAGCAAGCGGTCATCTCGCCTGCGCCTCCAGTGACCGGAGCTTTCATATCTTCGACCTTGCATCACAGCATGTGCAGCGTGTCGAAGGATACCCCGCGCCCGTGCGCAGCCTCGCCTTCAGCGAAAAAGGAAACGCTCTCGTTACCGCTGGTGCATATCGTCTGGCCGGATGGTCCAGCGTCGATCTGCCCCATGATGATCTGCCGGGCACACCTTTGAGCACAGGCAAACCCGGTCTGGTGGTGATCGACACAATCGCTGCGCACCCCACTCTTGATCTGATCGCTACCGGCTATGCCAATGGGCTTGCTGCTATCTCGCGCGTTGGCACACCTGAAGAGATGATGTTGCACCATGAAATGGGCACAAGCATCAGCGCTCTGGGCTGGTCGAAAACCGGCGAGCATTTGGCCATGGGGTTTGCATCCGGCAAGGCCGCGATCGCCACCTTCCCTGCACAATTGTTCAAGTAAAACCCCAATCCAAACTGGAGACACCAATGGAACAAAAGCTTTCCAAAGAAGAGATCAACAAGGACAGGCTATTTGCAAAACTGGCCGAGTTATCTGAGGAAATGGTCGAGGATCATGGAAAGGACTTCGCAATGGGCGCTCTGGTTCTTGCCGCGCAATGGATTGCAAAAGGGGAAAGCGGCCCACCTCAGACCGGTGCCCGTCACTGAAGCCCATGTGACAAAGCCGGTGTGGCGTCAGCCGCGCCATTGGCAAGACTCCAACGCAGTTGGTCCACCGCAATCTCGGAAATTTGCGAGGTCCACGCACCCAAATTCAAGCCATCTTCCGACGCGAGATGTTTTGAAACGACATCCAGATCTTCGCGCAGGTTTTTTTGAAGCACATGAGAATAGGCACACATTTCCTGCAACCGAAACGTCACAAACCAGTGGCAATCGCTGATCTCACGAAAGCTGTCTTGCGAACTGTCGATTGTGGGCGCGCCTGGTGGATGAAACGAGGTGTGCACCGCAGTCCCGAGAACGGCTTTGACGCTGTTGCGCCAGTTTTCATATTCGCCGCTTTGATCAAACTCCAATCCCGATCTGTAAAGTTGTTGACTGACCGTTCTGAACGCCCGGCCTCCGGCAATGTGGCGCCGCCAAAACTCGTTGGCCTCCTCAACCGTGGCGCATTCGACAAAACGCCGCGCGAGCTTGGGGCGCGACAGGAACGCGAGGGCCATATCCACATTCTCCGAAATCGACCGGGCGATTTGCATCGAGGGCAGCGGCAGTTGTGTCAAAAACAACAAGCGTACAGCATCGAGCTGTTCGATCATCCGGAAAGTGACGGCATGCAGGGCTTCCCATTGCTGCGGTATCAATCGCATGCCATCCAGCCGCATTGCGATACTTGCGCTGTCACTCAACGAGGCAACCCAGATGACAGCCTGGTCAAACATGAACACGCCATCGATCGGAACGCTGTCGATTTTATCGTTACAATGATCGATCGTACGGTAGCCTCGCAAACGGCATATCGTGGCGCGCCACGCGGCGTCCAGATCCAAGCCTCGCGCAGACCACATCTGCCTGGTGCGCGCCAGCAATTGTGGCGATACCCCCGCGTAGTATCGTTCCAGCGAAACCGGCGTGTCTGTCTCAGACAGCGTTTTCATGCGTCAGTTTTCCCAACCTTGTCGATGTCAGCCTATCAGAGGGCCGCTTATGGGCAATGGCCCGCATCACATCATCGCAGCAACTATCATGGTTTCGGGAGGCATCTGCGGCCCGACAGTGATCCATGTCGATGAATTTTTCGCAGACGCGCCACCAAAGCCAGCGCCTTAACAAAACCATGATCGAAACACTTGCGATCATGCGGATGAACAGAGTTGAAATGCACGAATTTCTGTCGGATGCCGCAGAGAAAAACCCGTTTATCGAACTTGAAAGTCATAAGGATTCGACACCCGGACAGGCAAGCTATGATGTCGATGCGATGTCGACTGATCTTGCAGATGTGAGTGAGCATGGAATTTTCCAGCATGTTGTCAAGCAGTTACCCTACGTTTGCACTACTCCGGGCGACTTGGAAATTGCGCGGGCCTTCTTGCTGGAACTTGACCTTAGCGGTTGGTTGAGCGCGTCGGTCGAAGAGATCGCGGAGAAATATGCCCTGAACGCGCCAGATTGCGCAGAAATGCTCGTCCGATTGCAAACACTAGAGCCCGCCGGTCTTTTTGCTCGAAATCTCAGGGAGTGTATCAGCCTGCAGGCACTTGATAGAGGCCAACTGGACGACATCATGCGGCACATTATTGATCATCTTGATGAGCTGCGGTGTTTCGATCCGGAGCACTTGGCAAAGCGTATTGGCTGCAACACGTCAGACATTCTTGAACGTGTCCGCCTTATTCGACGCATGGACCCAAAACCCGGTGCGCAGTTCGATTTTCAGGAAGCGCCGCGCAAAACCGATGATGTGACAGTAGCTGTCGTTGATGGGAAATTGACTGTCACCTTGAATAACTTCAGTTTCCCGTCCGTTCGAGCTTTGCGTCTAGACACGAGTAACCATCGCAGTGGACCAAATACCGAGCGACTGCGGCACTTGGTTCAAGAAGCCAGATCGCTCAAGAAAGCCTGTGAACTTCGCAATGCAACGACTCTTTCCCTGGTGACCGCGATTTTCATTCGCCAACCGGATTTTCTTAAGGCAGGGTTTGCTGCGCTCCGCCCCATGCGCATGCGCGATCTGGCCAGCGAAATCGGTGTGAGCGAATCGACAGTCAGCCGAATTCTGCATGGCCTCACGATACTTTGCTCCCAAGGTAACGTACCCGCGCGAGCATTGTTCTGTAACGCGGTCACTTACGGCAACGAAACACAAACCAAACACGCCGCATTGCAAAGAATCCGGCAGTGGGTTGCTGCGGAAGATCAGCAAACGCCATTGAAAGATGAGGAAATTCTAGCGCGTTTTCAGAAACTTGGGTTTTCAATCTCAAGGCGAACGATCAGCAAATATCGCAACGAGCTTGGTCTGGTGTCCCCTCGCCTTCGGCGCAAAGCGGCCAAGAAAGCACCGCGCAATGCGCTTTAGCGGTTCCGTAGCCTTTATGGACGCTGGTGTGAACAACACAATCATCGAAGATTGGGAGATTTATGCGCCCCCGAAACGCGTTTCAAGTCGCATGCATACAGCTCAAAGGCTAGTATCTGTTGCCCGAAGTATGTTGATCCGCGCCACAGAATTGATCAAACAGGTCTCCAAGCCGACTTCTGACGGTTAACGGGTGGCAGCCCATTGCGGAAATTCATTTTGAACGTTCAAAGACTGGATTGCGGACTATACTGCCATTTGCCTCTATTGCTCTCTCTCTCAAGCAGAAAAGCTCGGAAAAAGTGCGCTGCCAAGCCTTTGCTTGCATGTATACACTAGTGGTTTAGCGACCAACGCGTATGTCAGAACCGGCCTTCAGCCCGGAAAAAGGCCTTATGAGCTTTCAGTACACTTTCGCTAACTATTCGGTTTCTGTTGTGGCACAATTCGATTACCGCTGCGTTAGTGTTGGCGCACGGTCCGCACTTTATGCGGAAACAACCGTCGATCTGAATTGCCGGGCGCAGCGACGGGGTGCCGGAGCTTTTTTCCTTGTCACACTGCGGACGCCGACTACGATGCCGTATATTATATTTAATTTGATTGCGTTGCCATGTCCTTTTCTTCGAGGAAGATATTAAAGAATCAGTTCACTATTCCATTTGGCCGTTTCAGACTGAAACGCGCCAGACCACGTGATGACTCCCCGGTCTTGGTTGGGCGTGAAGGTCAGCGGGCATTTTTTGTGGACGCGCTAACCGGCATCGGCGAGCGAGGCGCTTTTCTCATTACTGGTCGCCGCAGTGTTGGGAAAACAACATTTGTAGAAAACTGTATCGATGATTGTCGCCAAAACGTATTCCGGCGGTTTCTAGGAAGCGGTGCAGGACGTTCGGTCTATGATTTCGCTCTTCTAATCAGTTTTACTTTCGCGCTGATAGGAATTCTATTGGCGAGCGGCGAGTTGCTGGCTTACCTTGTACCCGAGCTTTCAAACAGCCCGCTTCTTTTCATTCCGTTGTTGGTATGCACCGCTATCGCAGGCACGCCTTTCATCCTTGGCCTCCGAACAGCCCGTGCCGCTTTTTCCGCGTTTTTGGACAGTGGCGTCACTATCGGATTGATTTCTGTCTTCGTGTTTTTTGCCTCGTCCTATTGACTCCGCCGTTCGAGTCTCCGGCTGCGGCCACGTCATCCCTTATTGTAGCACTCAGTTTTCTTTTCTTTTTCGGATCAGTTTTTTTACCGGCGAGCGCCTCTTACACTTGGGTTGATTTCGAAAGACGGAAAATTTTCGGTTCCTAAGAAACAATTGTTACACTTGAAATTATTGATATGGGATCCAGTCCTACCGCTTGTCCGTCGTCAGGGATTTTGGGACAGATGGCTGCCTGAACTAAGAGAGGGACTAGCTCATCTGGTTGGTTTGATTATGCGGCGGATTTGCGGTGAAGCAAGCGTCGCGTTTCGATGGTCTTCTGTT
>NZ_JBNBLH010000016.1:0-55857 GCF_049830555.1 Roseobacter sp. EG26 | reverse complement strand
TGGCACAGATCTCCGCATCCACCGTGTCATCCGCGATCACCATGGTTTCCGTGGGACCGGCGAAAAGATCAATGCCGACACGACCAAAAAGCTGCCGTTTGGCTTCGGCCACAAACGCATTGCCCGGGCCAACCAACAAATGCACAGGATCAATTGTCTCAGTCCCAAGTGCCATAGCACCAACAGCCTGAATGCCGCCCAGCACATAGATTTCATGCGCGCCGCCCAAATACATGGCGGCGATCACACCGGGGTTCGGCTCCCCCTCAAAAGGCGGCGTACAGGCGACAATGCGCGGCACTCCAGCGACGGAAGCCGTGGCCACCGACATATGCGCAGAGGCCACCATGGGGAACTTGCCGCCCGGCACGTAGCAGCCGACACTTTGTACAGGGATGTTCTTGTGACCGAGGATGACACCGGGCAAAGTCTCCAGCTCTATATCCAGCATCGAGTCACGTTGCGCTTTCGCAAAGTTTCTGACCTGCTCTTGCGCGAAGCGGATATCCTCCATCTCACGCGGGCTGACCTTGGCGATAATGTCTTTTATTTCAGCGTCGCTCAGCCGATAGCTACCTCGATCATAGCCGTCAAACTTGTTGGCGAGCGCTCGGACGGCCGCGTCGCCCTCAGTCTCGATCTGCTTCAGTGTCGCGCCCACGATCTCCGCCACTTTGGCGTCATCTTCAGCGCGGTCTGCATCGGGCTTCCCTCGTTTTAGATATTCGATGGCCATAGCTCTACATCCTGATCCGGTCTTCTGTTTCGGGATCGAACAGGTAGAGGTGGTCCTGGTTCAAACTGATCCCCACGACCTCGTCCTGATCCTTGCGCAAATGGCGGTCGCCACGAGCAATGACGCGCTGCTGGCCCCATTGCACCGTCAGAAGTGTGCTTTCGCCCGTGTTCTCAAAGGCATAAATTGTCACGTCGATATCCCCCTGCCCTTGCTCGTGCACATGCATGTCATCCGCACGAACGCCCAAAATGGCCTTCGCACGATCCGGCGAATTGATAGGCACCAACCGCGTGCCACCCGTGGTGACAAACATCCCATCCGTAACCGATCCGTTGATCAGGTTCATGGCGGGAGACCCGATGAAGCCTGCAACAAACAGGTTGGCAGGGTCGTTATAGATGTCATCCGGCGTACCCAGCTGCTGGATGATGCCGTTTTTCATGACGGCCACACGATCAGCCAACGTCATCGCTTCGATCTGGTCGTGGGTGACATAGACGGTTGTGATCTGCAGAGCGCGCGACAGGTGCTTCAATTCTGCGCGCATGGTCACACGCAATTTCGCGTCCAGATTTGAAAGCGGCTCATCCATCAAGAACACTTTGGGTGTCCGCACAATCGCCCGGGCCAAGGCGACGCGCTGACGTTGACCGCCAGACAACGCCTTGGGCTTGCGATGCAGAAACTCGGTCAATTCGACCTGCTCTGCAGCTTTCTCCACCCGCGGTTTGATCTCAGACTTGTCGGTCCCGCGCACGCGCAGCGGGTAGGCGATATTGTCAAAGATCGTCATATGCGGGTAGAGGCCGTAATTCTGGAACACCATGGCCACGTCGCGGTCTTTTGGCAGATCATCATTGACCATCCTGTCGCCAATCCAGATCTCGCCTGCTGTCGGGTCTTCGAGCCCCGCGATCATCCGCATCGTCGTGGTTTTGCCGCAACCCGATGGGCCAAGAAGTACCAGAAATTCGCGGTCTTGGACTTGCAGCGACTGATTGTCGACGCCGATAAAATCGCCCCAACGTTTGGTCAGATTGTTGAGTTTGATCTCGGCCATTAGCGGACGGCTCCCATGGTCATGCCTTGAACGAAGTATTTGCGGATCATCAGGGCGAGGATGAACATTGGTGCCATGATGATGATGCCTGCGGCAGATAACAGGTTCCAAAGGTCCCCCTCTTCGCCTTTGAAAAGGGCCAGCCCGATGGGCAAAGTCACCGCCTCCTTGTTGGTCAGGATCAGCGCAAAGAGGAATTCGTTCCAAGCAATGATGAAGCAGAAGATCGCGCTGGTCAGCAAGCCAGGTGCCGCCATCGGCAGGACGATATTGCGGATCACCTGCAGGCGAGAGGAGCCGTCGACCATCGCGGCCTCTTCCGTGTCCATCGGGATGCCGTCGATGAAGCCTTTGATCATCCAGATTGCGAAGGGCATCACGATGGCGAGGTTCACAAGGATCAGGCCGAGCCGCGTGTCCAGCAACCCGACATCGCGAAACATCACGAAAAACGGCAGAATGATCACAACCGCGGGTACAAATTGCGTGGCAAGGATGGTGACCAGCATAAGTGTCTCGCCGCGCATGGAGAACCGGCTAAACGAATAAGCCGCAAGCGTGGCAATCGGAATGGCAAAAACTATCGTGACAAACGCGACAATGGTCGAATTCAGAAGTTTCTCGCCCAGCCTGTAGGGATCATCAAAGACGATACCGAAATTCTCCAACGTCGGTGTGAAGAACAGTTTCAGTTGGTAAACATCGACATGGCTTTTGAACGCCGCGAGGAAAATCCAGACGATCGGAACCAGCATGATGAACATGGCGATCAGGATCAGGGCAGTCTGGATCGCGCCAAACAGTTGCTTTTTTTGTTTACCTGTCATTGGTCAGCCTTCCGGAAAACAAACTTGGCGTAGGCGTAGGTCAGGAAAATCATTGGGATCACCATCAGCCAAGCAACGGAGGCCGAATACCCGATCTGGCCGTACTTCATGCCGTTGAAATAAATGTAGTGGCTGAGCGTCTGGGTCGCAGTGCCCGGCCCGCCATTGGTCAGCATGAACACCTGATCGAAGGTCTTGAGGCTGAAGATTGATTTCAAAATGATCACAACCGCCAGAACAGGCGCGAGCTGTGGCAGGGTCACGTCCTTGAACACGCGCCAGCCGCTGGCGCCGTCAACCTGCGCTGCCTCGATGGTATCGCGGGGCACGCTGGCCAGTCCACCGATCAGAACAAGCGTCAGGAACGGAATCCAACCCCAGACATCGGCCATCACTACGACGGCCAAAGCCAATTGCGGATCAGCAAGCCAGCTGACATCAGCAAGCGGTGGGATCAGCACGCCGAAGAAGGCGTCAAACAGGCCGAATTCAGGATTGAACATGAAGCGGAAGGAGACACCGATCAACGCCGGGCTCATGGCGAAGGGCAGGATCAGCAAGGTTTGCGCCGAGCTTCTCAAACGGCCGCCGGGCGCGAGCAGCAGCGCCAATCCAAGCGCGAAGATCGTGGTCAGGCCAACAGTCAAGATCGTGTAGATCGCTGTGACCCAGACGGAGTTCCAGAATGCAGGCTCTTCAAAGAAGGCCCAAAGGTAGTTCTCCCAGCCCAGATACTGCTCCAATGAGCCGGGACGGTTCAGCCGCCCGACCGTGAAGGATAGGCGCGCGGCTTCGATTAGTGGCCAGATCGCGGTTGCGAAGACCACGAGCACGGCGGGCAAGACCAGAAGGTATTTCAGAGTATTATCGCGCATGGGGATGCTCCCAATCCCTTTAGCCCGAAGCGGAGTCAATCCGGGCGGGTATGGAGCGCGACGTGTCGCGCCCCATTGTCTTTTCGATTACTTCAGAACGCCAGCGCGCTTGAGCACCTTGTCAGCACGTTCTGCCGCAGCTGTCATTAGTTCAGCCACGTCGCCACCTGATGCCGCTTCGGCGATGGCAGCGGACAGAATATCGCCGATTTCAGGCCATTCCGCGATTTGCGGCATGATGTCAGACTGTTTCAGACTGTCCCAAGCAGCGGCCTGAATACCGTCATTGGCCGCATTCACGTCCGGGTCCTGCAGCGAAGAAATATGCGTCACAACATTGTTGACGATTTTCTTGCCAGCCACTTCACGCTGGATTGCGTTTGCCTTGTCCATTTCCGGGTTCGACAGCCACTTCAGGAATTCCCAAGCCGCGTCTTGATTCTTGGAGTAGTCGGAAATCGAGAAAGGCATCGAGATCGCGTAAGTTTTGGTCTCTCCCTTGTAGGACGGCATGCCAGTGAAACCGACCTGATCCTTGGTCAGGGTCGAGCTGTCGGGATTGTAGAAGCCTGAATATGCCCACCACCAGACAGGCATCATCGCGGAGTTGCCCTGCATGAAAGACTGACGGGCATCCTGCTCGTTGAAGGCCACACTGTTTGGATTTGTCACGCCATGCTCGGTATGAAGCGCGACGTAGTCTTTGGTTGCCTGAATGCCAGCCTCTGAGGCCCACGCGGCACTACCGTCATCGTTGAAGATGTCTGCGCCAGCGGCCCAGAGGAAGTTGATCCAGATGAACAAGTTCTGACGGTTGCCGTCATTGTTATAGTAGAGCGCTAGCGGGGCGATGTCGGGGTTTGATTCCTTCAGCTCCTTGCCAATCCGAACCACGTCTTCCCAAGAGGTGGGCGGCTCCGGGATCAGGTCCTTGCGGTAGAACATCAACTGCGGATGCGCGCGCAGCGGGAAGCCGAGCGTTTCACCTTCAAATTGCGCAGAGCGTGCGAAGGCGGCTGGGTAGCGATCCATGCTAATACCGTCACGCTCCATCAATTCGTCGATGCGCTTGAGCCAATGCGCGTTGGGCGGGCCCCAACTATCAAGGTAATTGACCACATCAAACGTACCGTTTGCGGCAATGCCCTCGGCGTTGATCTTTTCCTGCAAGGAGCCGAAAGGGATGAATGTCCATTCCGTCTCGATCCCGGTCATTTCGGTGAATTCCTCGTCGCGCAACATCAACCCGTCGAACTGGGGAGTCACCACACTGAGAATGTTCAGCTTAGTCCCCTCAAAGGGCTTGCCAGGCAAAAGGTTGTACTTCTCAAGATGTCCGTCGGCGAATGTAGCGACTGGCATAAATGCCGTTGCTGCAGCCACGGCCACAGAGGCCAAAAATGTCCGTTTGCGCATGTTATCCTCCCATTGCGACTGTGCATTCGGTTGACTATACACATCATGAATGCGCATTCAACAGTTATGAATGCGCATTCATGTTTATTTCGGAGGCACTCCCCTCCTATCAAGGCGAGAGGCTGCCACATGAGAAAGAATAACCTGAAACATCTGATTGCTGATGGGAAACCCATTACCAATGCCTGGCTCTCTATCCCGTCTGGCTATCTGGCCGAGGGGGCGGGCCATCAGGGGTTCGACAGTGTTACAGTTGACCTGCAACACGGCATGATCGGGTTCGAAACTGCCGTGACGATGCTACAAGCCATCTCGGCCACCCCTGCCACCCCTTTAGTGCGTGCGCCCTCAATTGAAGCGGAAGCCATTATGCATCTGCTCGACGCAGGCGCATTTGGTGTGATCTGCCCGATGATATCAACCACAGAGCAAGCGGAACGTTTTGTGGCCGCTTGCCGCTACCCACCAGAGGGAAACAGATCCTTCGGCCCTGCCCGCGGTAAGTTGTTTGGCGGCCCAGACTACTTTGAGCAGGCAAATCACCAGATCATGGCCATTCCAATGATCGAAACAGCTCAAGCCCTGCGGGATATAGACAAGATACTGGCAGTAAAAGGCATCGACATGATTTATGTCGGCCCAAATGATCTGGCACTGGATTTGGGCGAAAAGCCTGGAGCGGAGATGGTCAATAGCGCAACATCCGAAGCAATTTCCCACATCAGCGCGCGCGCGAAAGCTGCGGGCATCGCAACCGGTATCTTTTGCAGTGATGGCAGAATGGCAAGGCAACGCCGCAAAGAGGGTTTCGACCTTGTCACGCCTGGGAACGATTTCAACCTTTTGATGTGCGCTATGAAAGCGGCCATCGCGACAACCAACGAAGGCACCAGATCCTGATTTCTATCGCCTTCGATTTACCGCATAACAGACGCTAATCCCGCCCTGGCCCACTGAACTGATGGTGGCCGAGTTCTTTAATCAAAGCTTGACCCTCGGGGCGACTATGGTGAGGCCGTCTTTAAGGCAATGCGGGCCGTCGAGATTACAGTTCGTACCACCGCAGGTTTTCTCGAAGGAGATCACGGCGTCCCAATGATACGCCATGCCTTGAACCTAAAGGATGGACCACTGCGTAACCGTACACAACAGGATGCTGAAGCTCTGATGCACCACTTCGCGGGCGCCATAGGGTCTTAAAAGAATCCTCACTCTCACAGAACGTTATTGATGGATGATGCTCAAGAGGCGATAGAGATCGTTTTGCTCGCGTGCGATCTATTGCGCATTGTTGGTGCTCGACGTGTGATCAACAGTGAGTAAATCGTTGGTTGTCCTAGAACGGCCCACAGCGAATCTTTAACACGTTCTTCGAATGCTGCGGCGCGGCCCGTCGATCCGGACATTCGCTACGACAGAGAAACCGGAGACCGCTCGAACCCAAGGTCAGCGGGCGAAGTCGTCGTTCACGGAATATTTCACTTAGCCATTTTGCCGCCAATCTATTAGCACTGGGTACATGGCTTACGACTGCAACAAACTCTGCGGCGAAATCCACGACGTATTGGGACAACCAATATATTTGTCGAATTCTTTGACGGCTACGACCAGCACACGGCCCGTATCTTAGACGTTGGATGTGGACAAGGTCGAGATGCGATTTTTTATCGCAAGAAAGAGCCATCATGTGGTCGCCATTGATATCTCAAGCAACGGTAGCCGCGACATAATGGATGTTGCCAGATAGGAGAAGCTGCTGGTCGAACGTACATTTGCTGATGTTACAACGTACCGACCCAATGGCCTGTTCGATGTCATTCTGATAGACAGAACGCCGCACATGTTAGCTGCGCCAGAACGGAACGCCGTTCTTGAGAGGCTGCTCGATCATATATGCGATGGGGGTTGGGTGCTGGTCGCGGACGAAGCATCCAACATCGAGGATTTCAAAGCCGCGATTGCAGCCCATGATGCCAATTGGAACACGACCTTGTCGCTGTGCGGTCACCTGCTCTTGCACCGCTCATGACATCCACTTTGGGCTCAACAACCGACCTCCGACAGCTTTGGTCCGTTGACCGATGGCTACCCGAAGTCGGTCTTCGTTTTGAGCAGTCAACGAAAGTAGACGGATAAAGCGGCTATCGAACCCACTGGGTAGATACTCGTATTCTTTAGTTCAGGTCAAAGAATGCCCATGACAAGAGTATCCAAGTATAGAACCAGCCCACGCAATACACTCCATACTTTGTACCAAAGAAATAGTGGAAAAATGGACCCTTGAACACAGCTTGGAGTGTCAGTCTGGCCCAGAATGGAAAAAGACCCAAAAACCCAAAAACAAAGGCGCTATTGCCAAAAATGAAAACCGGCACGAGAGTCGTCACAAGCCCGGAAAGCAGGCCGAGTAGAAGGGCTTTTTGGCGGCTGAGACCATTCCACTGGGCTGTGAGACCGGCATTTCCTTGTTTCATTTCAAAACCTGCCCGAGCCCCAAAATACCGCCAATCAATACACTGAAAATAACATAAGCTTATGCCGGGAACTGGGCAACATCGGCTTTGAGGCGACATCTGACGCTTTTGATCAGTTGACGGGTGGCAGCCCATAATTCCAGATGCTGCAACTTGCACGAATAGCTGCGAAGCGCAGTTTGCGGACATTGGCATGTGTAATGACCGAACCAATCCCAACTGTAGTCCATGTCAGGTGCCGCGGCGCAGCTTAATCAGATCAGAAATTCGCTAAAGGCGCAAAGTCAGTCGATCAGCGAATTCATTGAACCCAACACCAACAGTGGTCGCGCTCCCAATTTCAAGCAAAAGTTGGTGCAAAAACCTCAACAAACTAGGGCGTCTGGGGATTGGGAGCCCGCAGCTAGGGAGCCGCAGGAGGCCTTCACCGTGCATTGGGCCCGCAAAGAGGCTGGTCCTCTCCACCATAGGGATACGTCAGCGCATCAATAGCTATGAAGGTCGATTGGGCAAGGCGCCAACTTACCGTGAAATTAATGCGGGCAAGTCCGCCGATTTTTTCCTGTGAGGCGGAAAGGTCCTTTTTAGTTAGATCCAACGCTACCACACGGGGCTCAACCTGCAGACCAGGATTGCGATGTACCCAGCGTTCGCAGAACCGACTAACCGTAAGGTTCCGTCGCTGGTTGGTCGCCCGGACAACGCCTTTGAGCGGCGCACTCAGCGTTCCTTGGAGCGCTTCGGGTTCCGGGTCAGTCCGCACATCATAAGCCAGCACTTCAACAACGATGTTACGTCCTGCAATTTCCGGGTCACTCTCCATCGCCGTGAGAATATCGGAAATCGTTTCAAGCCCCGTATTGTCGAAATACCCCCCATCCGCAACCTGCCGCAACGACGTGTGGTGGCAAGCGGGTTCAGTGCATAGGTGATAGCGCGCCGGAGGCGAGACTATCGGAAACCGTGCTGAAATGACCGTCGCATCCCCTACCGAAAGATCGCGGTTGTGACCGCCGCTGCTGGCTATGGACACACGCGTATCCGGTAACCCGTTGCGAGCAGAGTTCCGAGGTAGAAATGCAGTCAGCGGCGAGTGGATCACCCGCTCTCTAGTCGTTAGATCAGTCGTGTTGAAGAACAGCAAAGGCGTGGTCGCTTCTCCGTCCCAGCTTTCCCGCAGGCCAAGCGAAAGAAGTTGATTGCGCTCTGTGCTCCGCGAGTTGAAGATACGGATCAGGTCCAAGTTCTCAGAGAAATTAACGTTCTCTAGATCGAATGCCCCAGCCCCAGACTGCGAAATGCGTGATGTCAAATACGTCGAAAGCGTAATAGCATCGCTCAAACGGTCCTGGAGTGTTGCACCACGGTCGGTTGGTTTCGACCAGATCGCGGATAGAGGAAAGAACCCGTCGAAGTTGTCCTGAAAAAGAAGGTCATCCAAAACGGCGGACAAATAGTCACGGCCAAGGATTTCATGTGTCGTTTTCGCAAAACAAGCCGTTCCGGGCGTAGCTTCCCGGCAATCTCCGCTCTTGCGAATAGCCCAAAAGGTAGTCGCCCCAACGGACCCGCCCGACACCCCGCTAACGGCCAAAAACGGACGCAGCAAAACCCGGATTCTCGAAATCATCTGCGCGTTTTGCCAGATCCATAGCCGCGAAATAGGCCGTAAAAAGACCACCCCCTGGGGAGGCAACCAACCGCACCCGCTCTGGTTCTTGATCGTGGGCGGCTACGGAAGCCGACCTGTCACAACCCTTCAAGGTATTCAAAAACTTGAAAGAATTACGAGAAAGTTAGGTTGTTGATTAAATCCCGACTGAGGCTGGTTACAAAGATCAGGTAGCTTTGGGCAACTTGCTACCGCCGAGGCCATTTTGGTTAGCGCATTTACATAAGGAATATCAAAAAGCGCGTCCCTTTGCGCAAACGGCTCGGATCCAGCAAGAGATGCCAGCGAAATGCGGAAAAATTGACCTGCTCCCATTAAGGTCCGCTTTCATTGGTAATCTCTGCTCGGGGTTTAGACTTCTTTTGACAATTTAGCGTTTCCATATGGCGTCAGACCAGCAGGGTTTGCGTGCGGCCAATTTTGTCACTTTTTTCCCGCACTCAGATAAGCCGACGCTTGAGCGTCGTGCAGCAATCGGTACTATGGGCTCTGCACCCCCTTTCGCGGCGTTTTGCCTGAAAGCTGGCTATTGACGCGCCAATGTCGGCGCATCGAACGAAGTCGCAGTTTCTCAGCTACATAGCCTGCGGGTCAGACGGCAGGTTCCAAATCGCCCTTAACCTTGATCACGCTGCACCGGCATTGGGCCGCTCCGAGCCCGACCTGCCTATTCAAAAGAACGCAGTGAAAGTCAGCTTTTTATGGCTTGGCCATAAATGCGGCTCGGATCGCCGCCTTCATAGCGTCCTGAGGCCCTTGTTCTTTCGGCTTGCTGGATGCCATCACCAGCTTGGAGGCAGGCGTGTTTCCGAGGCCCAATGCATCGTTCGCCACCGATAGACCGCCGTGCAGCGAGGAGCGACCGAGCAGACCCACTGCGGTACCGGCTTCTACTGCTGCAATCACACCAGAGACGCTTTGGCTGGAGTAGACAACGCGATATGGCTTTCCACGGGCTTGCAATGAAATGACCGCCGCGTCGCGCCACCAGCACGCATGATCGAACAAGGCCACTGGAAGGCTTTCATCGGCCCGAAAGTGCCGGTGCGCCGACGAAACCCAACATGTCGGGTCTTCGTAAACAACCTCCTCGTGACTGGACGGGCTTTCGACCTCATAGACCGCAAGGTCCAGCGACCCCTTATCGAGGGCTTCTGGAAAACTTGTGCTCAAGGCGCAGGTGACATCCAGTTCGACTTTCGGATGTTGACGGGCAAAGGTCGCAATGATCGCCGCAAGTCTGGCGCGCCCGTGATCGTCGGGTATGCCCAAACGCAGTTTGCCGCTTACTGTGTTCTGTGAAATCTCTCGTAGTGCCGCGTCGAGACGTGCCGTCACTTCCTGAGCGACTGGAAATAGCTTTCGGCCCGTGTCGCTCAGGACCACCCCGCGACCATGCCTGTCAAAGACCGGCTGACCCAGGATCGCTTCGAGGCGCTTGATCTGAAGACTTGTCGCAGATTGCGACCGGTGGATGCGGGCAGCACCGTCTGTGACGCTTCCGGCCTCAGCCACGGCGACGAAGGTTCGCAGAAGATCGCTATCAAGATTTTCCATTGGTTTTTCCAATACCGGAAATTGAAACTATGCGTTTCACAAATGCTTTGTGCCGCTCTATTTTTCAAGGTCAGAGGAGTATCCCATGTCAGATCAGACAGCTGCCCACCAACCATCTAACCGGAAACCCCTGGTGTGGGGCGTGTCTTTGCTACTGGCAGGCGTCTGTCTTGCCTGGCCGGAACACGCCGCAAACGCAGCAAAGTTTGTCCTATGGGGCCTGATTGTCGTGGCCCCCATTGTCATTCCGGGTATCGTGCTTGCAGCCTGGATCATCGCAAGCGGCGCGGATACCCACATCGCTGGTGCCTTCGAGGGCAGGACACTGAGAACGGTTCTGGCGGCCTCGCTCATTGGAGCCATCACGCCCGTATGCGGTGTGACCGTTCTGCCTTTGATGGCCGGGTTGCTGGCTGCGGGCGTACCGCTCGCTCCGATCATGGCCTTCTGGCTGTCATCTCCGATAACGGATCCTGCAATGCTCGCGACAACAGCGGCAACCCTTGGTTTGAGCTTTGCGATTGGCAAAACGATTGCCGCCTTCGGAATGGGTCTATTCGGCGGCGCGATCACCGGCCTGTTCGCCAAGACGGCCTGGGCCATGAATGCGCTTCGGGACAATGGCCTGGCGCGCCAGCTAAGTGCTGCACGATGCGGCGAAGAGCAGCCCTTTGATCCTTGGGTCTGGCGGTCTGAGGCGCGACGTCATTCCTTCAGCAAACAGGTCTGGGCAACCACGCGGCTTATCCTGATTTGCCTGATCCCGGCATTTGCCGCGGAGTATGCCTTGAACGCGGCCCTTACACCGGGCGCACTGGCAGCATATGTTGGCGAAGATAAATGGTGGGCGATACCCGCCGCTGTCTTCGTCGGTGCCCCGGCCTATATCGACGGTTACGCTGCGCTCCCGCTGACACGAGGGTTGATCGACAACGGCATGTCCGAAGGCGCAGCGATGGCGTTCCTTGTTTCGGGCGGCGCGGTCAGCATCTGGGGTGCTATGGCCATCGCACCGGTGCTCAAATTGCAACCGTTCATGCTCTATCTGCTGCTTGCAGTTCTGGGGTCGCTCGGGGCGGGGTATGTCTTTGGGTGGATCGTCTGAGATTCAGCGTTAACGGGACGCAGACGTTTAGCAACCGGCAACAAAGTCCGCGACCTGTAAATTTGGGAAACAAATCTCGCCGCGCTCAGCATGAATGACTGGTTTTCACGCCGCGCGGCGGCGCTGAGAATGGTGCGGTCGCAGCGATTTTCCTGCTGCGAGCGCACGCAGCGAGAAATTGCAATGGCGGTCATGGGCTCACTGCAGGCCTCGGAGGCCTCGCAGCATCTGGTCGTCTAAACCAGTAATCTTTGGTGGGGACGGCCCATTAGCCGACATCCAATTGGGGCGTCAGATGCTGCATTGCGGTCCGTTGAACCTGCCATCCGCCGCAGCTACAAAATCGGAGTCAGCCTGAATTTATAGATTGCGGACAAAACTAACTTCACTGGCAGCGACACTGCTTATCAATCCGCCAGTGTTCACGGCCCTGTATATAGATCTTGGGGGGCGAGCAGCTTCGTCAACATTACGCTGCACCCATCGTCTACTTTCCATTGTTTTCAGCGACTGTGACAAGGCGCGATCCGTAATCGTTCGCAGGTTTCGCTTGATGTCATTGAAGTGGCTGGGCTCGTGGATTGCCGTCAAGATCGGCAAAGTCCATGAGCGACGAAGCAAATCCTGTTCTTCATCAGCCGTTACACGTTGAATTTTGTTGGCGATGGCCGCTGCAGAAGCACCAAGCTCTGTCAGTCGAAACTCTGGACGCAGCGGGTGCCCATAGCCCGGGTTTCGTTCCAATAGCCCTATTGAGATAAGGTGATCCATGCTTTGCGCGAAAGCGGTCCTTGTCGCTCCGGTGGCAGCCAACAGTGGTGCTTGTCGCCCGGCGATGCCCGCGTGCAGCTTCGCCAAAATGGGGACAGCCCAAGCCCTTGAGGTGGTGTTGACAAACAATTCAATGTCCATAATGTATAGTTAGTATACTTTAAATCACAAGGAAAGACTATGTCGCTAATTTCGTTGGAAGAAACCATAACTATTTCGCTTTCAGTTAAAGATCGTCATGCAAGCGCTAAGTGGTATGAAGATATGATCGGATTTGAAACAATCTACCATGCAGATGACGCGGGCTGGTCGGAACTTCAGACTAACACAACAGGGGTGACCATTGGATTGGGGGAGCATACCAAGCCGGCTCCCGGTAACTGCGTTCCCGTCTTCGGCATTGCTGATCTAGACACGGCAAGGCAAAAACTGGAACAGGCCAACGTTAAATTCGATGGCGAAACGGATGTCGTCGAAGGCATGGTTAAGACAGCGACTTTCTATGATCCCGATGGCAACGCGATGATGCTTGCCGAAGACTTGACCGGCGGAGCAGAATAATACGTGCGCCCCAGCTAGCCGCGCCATTCGCCATGCGGTGCGTCAATTGGATAGGCGGCCCTTTGCCAACATTCGCTCGTTCGAGTTTCGACCTCTGAATTTTTCGCAAAGCGGACCTTAGTCGATGCCGCAGCGTTTTGGCCTGGCGAACGGAAAGAGATACAGTTTCTGGAGCAAATGCGATTGTGGTAGATCCACATCGTGAAAACACAGACACCTACGCCGTCCCTTGAAATTGAGTTTTGCGACCGCCTCGTTAAAAATGTCGGTAGTGGATTTCGAAACCATACCCATCGATTGTGGGTAATTTTCGAAGCTGAAATAAGGGTATTTTTTGAGAAGATTCTCCCGCGTTGCCTCGGCCTCTGGGACCTTCCCTTGTAGGCTCTGAGCCAAACACCGAATGACATCAGTTGACTCAAAATCTGGACCTGTGCTGGCGACGGCCTCTGCTTCGGCTGCGCGCCCGGAAAACAACAAGTTTCTTCCATGCGCGAACGTATAAAACTCAGGCAGCATCGGACAAAGCCTGTACGCAGTTTTGATCATTTGGTCTGCAAGTTCGTATTCTCCGGCGACAAGCGCAAGCGCTGACGCTGCATTAATTGCAGCATGTGCATCATTCTCCGCCATATCCGCACATCGCACGGCTACATTTCGGGCTTCCCCACAGCGCCCGGTCGAGGCGAACGCTGGGGCGCACTGCGATAAAATCAATGGGTCTCTGGAATCGATCCGACGCCCTGCTTCAGCTGAGTCCGCCAATTTTGACAGCCATTCCTCGCGGCTCATCTTATCAGAAATGCTTTCCCCTTTGTCGCAAAACAGGGCGTGCAGAAGATGGCCACGTGCGAACTCCGGATCTAGTTCGATCGCCCGCTCAGCGTGCACGAGACCCTGCCGCATGGAACTCTGATCGTAGAAATCCTCAAAATGACATGCGAGTACGTAATTTTCATATGCGCTAAGCTCTGAAGCAGGTTTGCGGATAGCCTAGCGCCGTTCAGCCCGCATCACGGCGCCGGACGTTCTACCCAGAAGATTAGCGACCGACAACGAGATCTGGCCTGACGATTCAGGCATGGAGCCGGTAGGGCGTTCGATGCAATCGGCCCAAACATGAATGCCTGATCGTCTATCGATAAGCTGGAATTGCGCCTTGAGCCACCCGGGCCAGACGGACAGACTGCTTTCGCAGTATATAGTCACATTTCAACGCCTCTGCGATATCAGGAAGCTGCTTTGATTTATCTGCGGCGAGTGACGACGTCCGGGCGATAACGGCCAAGTCGCTGAACCTCGCAAGGTCAGTGATCAATTCGTCGGCCATGCCATCGGCGAAACGCTGCCAGCGTTCACCTCCTATCATGCAGTCGGGGCGCAACACCGCGATCCTGGCGCACTGTGTTGGTCCCGGCTCCGTTCCCTTTTGCCTGGCGAGTTCCACGCCCTGGATCAGCCGGTACCCTTTGCCCCGAACCGTTTCGATGTACGTGGGATTCACCGCGTTGTCCCCAAGTGCCTGACGCAGATCAAACACATACTCACGAACAAGATCCGGTGTCACATGTATGTTTTTCCAGACAAACTTGAGGATTTCGTCTTGGCTCACCACTTCGTTCGGTCTGCTCGCAAGCAGCTTCAAAACTGCGCTTGCCCGGCCAGTCAAGTGGGCGATTTCATCTCCGGATTCGAGGCGGTTCTCCTTTGGCGTAAACGTCCAAAACTGCATGATATTTGAAATTGTAGGGAGCGCGGAGAACTGAATCAACACAAACGCAACACTCGATTTACAAATGTCTATCCTATGGTCTAGTCGATTGACGCAGGCTGAAACATTGGAATCCAGAATTTGAGTCAAGAAGGCGGCGCAAAATCTCTAGAGAAGGCCGCGCTTATCAAGATGAAATGATCTCGGAAACTTGGGCGTGTCACACCGCCAGTTCCGAATGGAGGTAAAAGTGAATTTCAAATCACTTATTGCAGCAGCCCTATTAACTCTGTTGGCGTTGCCTGGAACAGCCGCAACCTACATCTATGATTTTGAGGCAGAATACAAAAATGGTACCGCTGATGATGACAGCGTGGACACGGTCGCCGACCTTGCCGGAGCGTTGCTAATCGGCACAACATTGACCGGAACTTTGACCATTGATGACACGCTCTTGTCCGGGAATGCCTCATCCAGGACTTATGCCCCCGGTTCGATCACCTTCGATCAAATCGATGCGGCGGCCTACGTGCCCTTTACACAAACGTCGGTCTTTAACGGTGGGAGTGACTTGGTGAACCTGTCCACCGACATTAACACCTATCCTGTCGGCGAACTGGTAAGTTGGATTTCCGTTTTTCTCCGTGATTTCGACGGCGATTTTGTTGACGATACGGACGCTCCCACCGCCATTGACCTCGATGAGCTGGAGACCAAGGAAATGGCGTTTCTCGGAAACATTGTTGGCAAAGGTTTCGCGCGGGAACGGGTAAACTATGAGTTCACGTCGATTTCCGCACCAACTGTGATTCCAACTGTACCCCTTCCTGCCGGCTTGCCTCTTCTGGGCGGTGGGCTGGTGCTGATCTTTGGACTTTCCCGCCACCGTCGCTAAAGCTCCGGCAGAGTTTGGCGTCCGCGACCCAAAGCCGCCCTTGGTCATTAGCCTTTGCGGCGCAGTGTAGCGATTCCCCGAAGCGGACGTTGGTCGATTGCGCAGCAATAGAGCAGTTCGGGTGACCGCTCGCGGACAAAGATGCCGTTTTTCTGTGTCTTCCCAATGACCGCTCTTCACATTGCCAAGATGCCCGCTCGCAACATCCTAAGGATTGTGCCGGTCCGCAAACAGGTTCTGACAGATGACGGTAAACCGGTCAGCTAGCAGGTTTTCTGGAGCTTCCGCATGCGACGCGATACCAATTCGCGTCGGCGGTATTGCATCGGCAAGCTTGATCGGCACAACCCGACCACCATCGTAGGTCTTGTTGTCGGCGGGTTTCATCGAGAGAAGCGAAACACCAAGCCCGTTCATCGCCAATGCAGTTTTGATCGACAAGACCTTCGAACTCACGCTTGAGACTATGGAGCCGGAAGAACGAGCGGCTCGCTGCGCACGCTCACCAATCCCGATCCTCACAGAGGGTCATCCGTGGACGCGCTGAGTAAGTTGGCTGCTAGAAATCTGTTGGGCTGATCAATTTAAAGGAAAGTGAGCACCGGCGTAGCTATAATGCCTGCCGTCGCAATGTTCCCGCGGACACGCTGCGCTCCAAGGCAAACTTTCCTCAACGGTGCCATATTCTTTTTTCTAATTTTGCATTTCTTGGCTAACAAATTCTTTGGATTGAGTTGCTAAGGGAACGATCACGAAACTACAAAGCTCCAAACTTTCGACGGCGGAGTCTGGCAAGCCCAAAAGCCCACTTAGAAGTAGTACTGCTCCTGCAGGCAGGGGCACTGCGGTGACTGGGCGGATCGCAAAGACTGGGTCGTGGAATGTGAAAATAGTAACTGATCCAAGTGGGATAGTTCGCTCTCCCGATTGGCAACTGTCGATAGAGCAATCAAAGTTGTCGAGAATTCCGTCGACCTCATCTCCGATGACCGGGCCCACAAACGAGAACGCAATGTCAGTCAGAGAGCCAGCAGAAAAATTAAATGCATATTACGCCGAGCCGATGGGAAGGAACAAGTAGCTGTCTTCGAGTCCATCATAAATTACTGACGAAGCATTTGATACGCCATCCGCATCGTCCAGGCCAAAGAAAGTACCGGTCCGGCCACTAAGCATAAAATCCATTTCAACTGGCGCTGCTAGCCCCGGTGCTGCTGTGACCAATCCAAAAACTGCCGCTCCGAGAAGTAATTTGATGTTCATTGATACCTCCATTCGAAATTTTTGAAGTGAATTGTCCTCTGATACCAAGGTCACTTCTGCTTCCTCAGCACTACCAAATTTTCAATTTTTGCAACTCATTCGTGACTCAAACGTGCCACGGACTTTCTGAAAACTCGACAATGTATGCTTCCGGCTAAGCCAATGAGCTAGATCATAGGCATGTCCTCGATAAACGAGCGTTGAATTTGCGTTGGTTCAGCTCCAAACACTCCAGAAACTAGGCTTCCACTTCTAATTTCTTCGCCCTGGTGGTTTGCCTCCTTTGTCCGGCGATCTGTCTATTGAGCGTTTGCCCGTCGTTGCATGATCGATGAACGACTGGCTTCCTTGCTGCATGACGGCCCGAAAATTTGCGCATCTGTAGCATCTTTCGTTCTGCAAGCGCACACAGCAGGAAGTAGCGTTGCTGACATCGGATGCAGAGCAGCAGCATCCCATTGGCTCAACTGTGGCCGGAAGTGGTCCGGCCCAAACCGGTCACTCGACGAAGACGTAAATTTCTGCGGCCGCAGCCCGCATAGCAGACATTCGCTGCATGTGTGAAATCTTAAGATGGCTCAACGACGGCATCGCAGACAGATATTGGTTTCGCTGCAACTGTGTCAACGACTGCATATTGCGGCATCCCAACATCCGTTCTTCCTGCCGGCGGCAAGCATGAGCTGACAAAACTGCTTTGCTACGGCGGGCGTATGACAAAAGGTACGGCTCTGCCGTCTTGGTGACGCTCTAAACCTCCACGCTTTGACTCTACAGCAGAATGTCCTCTACCAATTGTGAGAAAAGCTGGCTCTTCCCGGTGACCCCCGCCTTTTTGTAGATCGCAGTGCATTGCGCTTTGACAGTTCCGATCCGCGTTTGTCTCAGGTCAGCGATTTCAGCCAAAGACATGCCCTTTAGCACAAACCAGGCGACTTCGGTCTCGGCGCTGGTGAGGCCGAGGTCCACCAGATAGCCGTCCACCACTGTTGTGAACTCACCTGACGTGATCCTGCGGGCGGTATCCGCGCGGTTGGTTGCGTTTTGCGCAACGAAGGCCAGCCTGACCCCCAGGAAGGCACCCAGTATCAGACCTATGCTCGCCCCTGCTTCGACAAGTTCGCGCAGGCTCCAACGCAGTGGAACGGACGGAAGGCCCAAAATGGATGCGAGGATTTCCCACAGGAAGTACGCGCCACAGAGGCATTGGATGATGACAAGGCACCAGACCATCCAGGCGCGGTTCAGCATGTCCACGCCTTTCGCAACAAACTTTCAAAGCGGCAGAAGTTTCTCACGCTGGATCAACCACCACCTGGGCCGCCAGGACCGCCCGGGCCACCTGGACCGCCGGGGCCATCTGAACCACCCTTGCCATCAGATCCATCGGGCTTGCCGGGGCGTTCGCGGTTGCCAGATGCGGCTTCGGGGGCACTGCGCGAGGCACCCTCAGCGGTATCGTTGGGAAACCTCTGGTCCCGCAGAACCTCCCCCGAAGTACGGTTCAAGACAACCTCACGCAGGTCAGTGCTGTTGCTGGCGATAATCACAATACGACCGAGCCATGACCGTTTCACCTCAGTCACGGTATAGCCATCAGCTTCGATGCGCGTGATGACATCGTCAGCCACTGACGTCTGGGCATGAGCGGGCGTGTGCATGAGCAAGATTGCCGCCAAGCCTGTTGTGATCAAAATCGTACGCATCGTGCAGGTTTCCCGAAATCCTATTTTAAGGGGCTAAGACCTGACCGCGCACCGTGTCAACCGGTGCGCGGGAGGTTGATCGTTTAATCGCGCGAGCCACCACGTCCGCCGCGACCATTGTCGCCATCTTCGCTAGCGGCTATCTCTGTATCGGCGTCATCGGAGTCATCCGCATCACCGTGGCGACCCGGTCGGCCAGTACTCAGCCCCTGGTCAGCCAGTTGGTCGCCAATGTCTTGGCGATCTTCTTCGCTCAGAATTGAACGATCGATGTCAGCCAATGAAACAGTCTCGCCTGTTGTGGGGACCACAACTTCAATCTCTGAAAGGTCAAGGCGAGCTCGACCGCGCAGGGTGATGCCTTGCTCTGCCAATTGGTCTCCGATGTTGATGCGGTCGTCTTCTGAAAGGGCGTCGAAATCAATTACAGAGATCGCGACAACTTTGCCCGTGGTTGGATCAACCACTTCCGGCTCGTCCGCGAACACAGGTGCGAAAGCCGCAAATCCGATGAAGGTTGCGAGGATGACAGGGCTGTATGGGAAGGAAAGTGTACGCATGTTTTCATCTTTCAAATGTTGAGTTGAGCGAGCGGCTGGTATCGCCGTCCTGCAGTGAACATGCGGGCATTCTTTGGTATGCGATATTGGGCGCAGGGCTTGTTTTGACGGGCGTAAGCCAAAGTCATAAGCCAATTTTCGAGCGACAATCGAGGCGTATTCATGCGCATTTGGTTGGCCTCATTTTGGCAGGTTCAAGGCCTCTGGTCTCTCTATGACTTTAGCTTACTACACACCAAACCCGGCCTAGGTCCAATGGCTGCACCTGCAAATTTGTTACATGCCAGACCTCTTGAACTGTCACCCCGCGTGCAACCTCGCGCCCAAAAAATGGACATGCTATGCGACTGAATACCCTGACCTTCCTGATGCTAGGCTTAAGGCCCATTTCTGCCCTCGCCGAAGATGCGTTACTCCCTGTCGATCAGCAGACACTCACCCGGATGATTGCAAACGGTCAGGCATCTGACGCGTTCCATGAGGCCTTTGAGGCGGGCGATGAGCTGACCGAATTCAGCTTTGATGCCGTGCGCGGCGTCGGGGCCTACATCGGTGAGGGGCGGCGGTTTACCCGGTTTCCACGTGCTGATCTGACCGGGCCGATGGAATGGGCCAACCACTTTCCCACGCGCGAAGGCGGGGCGAACGCCACCTCATGCATCGCTTGCCACAACGCGCCATTTGCCAATGGCGCGGGCGACGTTGCTTTGAACGTTGTGATCGATCCGGCGCACACTGGCGATCCCACCCAATACCTGGAACGCAATACGCTGCCGTTGTTCGCCCTTGGCATCCCCCAACGGCTGGCGGAGGAAATTAGTCTTGACCTTTATCTCCAACGCAACAGCGCCATCCAAACCGCCTGCGTCTCTGGTCGCGCGAAGGTAGAGCTGCACTCCAAAGGCGTAGACTACG
Organism: Roseobacter sp. EG26; assembly: GCF_049830555.1. Classification (NCBI taxonomy): domain Bacteria; kingdom Pseudomonadati; phylum Pseudomonadota; class Alphaproteobacteria; order Rhodobacterales; family Roseobacteraceae; genus Roseobacter; species Roseobacter sp. EG26. The sequence continues at coordinate 35,750 of NZ_JBNBLH010000016.1, read as the reverse complement.
GCACTTTGACCGTGACGCGGGTATCGCAAGACCCTTGTGAGTTTGAGACGGACACCAGCGACCTGGCAGGTATCGACGCTGATCTGGTGATCAAGCCGTTCGGGTGGAAGGGCAACAAGCCGACGATCCGTTCCTTCACACGTGATGCCGCGCACAATGAACTTGGACTTCAGGCGGTCGAATTGGTCGGCGATCAGGACGGTGATTTCGACGGCGTTACGAATGAGCTAACAGTGGGTGATATCACCGCGCTGACGACCTATATGGCAGCTCTTGAACGCCCCGTGAGTAAACTCGAACTGGATGACCTGGGTCTGATTGAGCTGACCGCACCTGAACGGTCGGAGATTTTGGCGGGTGAAGCCGCGTTTGCCCGGGCAGGCTGCGTCAGTTGCCACACCCCTTCGATGACGTTCAAGGAGGCCGTATTCAAAGAGCCGAGCGAGGTGCCGGGTTTCTTTGATGTTACCTTCCCCGATGGCTCTGATCCGGCCAGCCACGGTCTGACGCCAGCCAACAGCATGACCTTCGAATTGACTGGTGATCAGCCCAACAACATAATCACGTTGCCCGTTGGCACTACGTATCACCTTGGTGCCGTTGCACGAGACGCAACTGGCGCAGCCGTTGCACGCTGGTTCACTGACTTCAAACGGCATGACATGGGCCCTGGTCTCTCTGATCCCAGCGATCCCCTTGGGCTCGGCGCCTCAATGTTCCTGACGCGGTCTTTGGCTGGTGTTGGGGCGACGGGTCCTTGGCTGCACGATGGTCGCGCAACGACGCTGGAGGAGGCCATTCTGACGCACGGCGGTGCCGCGCAGGTCAGCCGTGACACTTATGCCAAGATGTCTGAGGAAACTCAGGCTGAGATTGTGGCATTTCTAGAAAGCCTAGTGCTGTTCAACGCCGACCCGGAAGAATAATGTCCTCAGATTTGTCTCGCAGATCTACGGGCTGAGAATTTCGCGCCCTTTGTAAAGTTGAATTGCACCGAAAAACGACTGCACAAAAGCTGTCGCCGTCTCCGACTGTGGTAACCTCGTTGGCACATGAGTTTCGGGCTGGGAAATGTCCAAGCCTAAATTCTTATCGCCGAATGTTATTCCTTGTCCCGCCTCATGTGCCTGACATAGATACGTTTGATTTCATGTCGTTATTTTGGTCGCGCAGATGAAGCGCGGACATTCGTTCGCAGCGTTGCATCGGATAAAATAGGCTCTCCACCGCCGCTAGATCAGTAGCTGCATTTTCCACGACCAAGTCGCCCGTCTCTTACAGAGACAGCCCAAAACTACCGTTCGCCGGACTACTAAGATGCTGCTCTGCGGCCCGTCAGACCGGACATTCGCCGCAGGCGCACAATTCCTCAATGGCCGAAGTCACACAAGCAGACAAAATTAGACTTCACTGGTCTCAATATCAAAAGCGGCATTCAGTAGCACACGCGATGTTGCCTTAGCCCGCCAGAAATCCAAGAATATGCCGGGTCAATTCTACTGGCGCTTCTTCAGGGATGGCATGTCCACATGGCAGAGCGACACCCAAGACGCGGGTTGCCTTTTCCTGCCAGGTCGCCTTGACGTCGTAAAGCTCACCGACAACGCTTTGCGCACCCCAAATAGCCATCAGCGGCGCATTGATGCGCCTGGTCTGATCCTCGCGGTCGTGCTCCAGATCAATGCTCGCAGCCGCTCGGTAGTCTTCGCAAATCGCATGAAGCGTGGCCGGATCACTGTAGCTGCGCAGGTATTCGGCAATCGCGACCTCGTCCACAGACCCTTCGATCTTCACTTGGCCTGCGATATGCCTGCGCAGGAAATACTCTGGGTCTGAGGCGATCATCTTCTCGGGCAGCCCATCTGGCTGGATCAAGAAAAACCACCAGAAATAGCGTGTTGCGAATTCTTGATTGGTTTGCGCATACATTGTTTGCGTCGGGGCAATATCAAGTACGATTAGCCGCTCGACCGCATCAGGAAAATCGAGCGCAAGGCGATGCACCACCCGACCACCGCGATCATGGCCAACAACCGAAAACGACTCGTGGCCCAGATGTTTCATCAAAGCGATCTGGTCGGCAGCCATGACCCTTTTGGAATATTGAAAATGCGACGGGTCACTTTGAGGTTTGTCGCTGTCGCCATAGCCCCTGAGATCGGGCGCAATCACATGATAGCCTGCCTCCACAAGACGCGGGGCAACCTTGCGCCAGACCACATGGGTCTGCGGATGGCCGTGCAGCAGTAAAATCGGTGGTCCGGTTCCCGCACTGGCGTAATTAATGGTGAGGTCAGGCAATTGGACTTTTTGGACGTCAAAACCCTCAAGGAAAGCAGACGCGACCACTTATGAGCCTTCCAACACGGCGTCTGCAATTGCCGCGCCACAGGTTTTCGTGTCGGCTGGTCCGCCTAGGTCAGGTGTGCGAAGGACTTGCTCGGACAACACCTGTTCAATAGCGGCGATAATCGAAGTGCTGGCCTCCCCGGCCCCCAGATGTTCCAGCATCATCGCCGCGGCCCAGATCTGCCCGACCGGATTGGCGATACCTTTGCCGGCTATGTCCGGCGCAGAGCCATGAACCGGTTCAAACAAGGAGGGGAACTTCCCTTCCGGGTTGATGTTTCCCGAAGGAGCGATGCCGATTGTGCCAGTGCAGGCGGGGCCTAGGTCCGACAGGATGTCGCCAAACAGGTTGGAGGCCACAACAACATCGAACCAGTCCGGGTGCAGGACAAATTGGGCCGTCAAAATATCGATGTGGTACTTATCGACTTTGATGTCAGGGTATCTCAAAGCCATCTCCGCGACCCGCTCGTCCCAATAGGGCATCGTAATCGAGATCCCGTTGGATTTGGTGGCCGATGTCAGATGCTTGCCGCGTTTGGCCGCCAGATCAAAGGCATACTTCAGGATGCGGTCGACGCCGACCCGGCTCATGACGGTTTCCTGCAGCACAATCTCCCGGTCTGTGCCGGGGAACATCTTGCCGCCAATCGAAGAATACTCACCTTCGGTGTTCTCGCGCACGATCATCATGTCGATGTCACCGGGCGCGCGCCCCGCCAGTGGGAGGGGAACACCAGGCATAGCGCGCGCAGGGCGCAGGCTGACATATTGATCGAACTCCCGCCGAAACTGGATCAGCGATCCCCAAAGCGAGATGTGGTCCGGGACCACTTCAGGCCACCCAACGGCCCCAAAGAACATAGCATCACTTCCACTCAAATGATCTTTCCAATCATCTGGAAGCATTTTCCCGTGCGTTGCGTAATAATCGGCGGAGGCAAAATCGTGATCGGTAAAATCAAACCCGAGATCGAACCGTTTCGCGGCAGCCTCCAGAACACGAATACCTTCAGGTGTGGTCTCTTTCCCGATCCCGTCGCCCGGGATGACGGCAATCTTCCAGCTATTTTTTGACATATGCGTTTTCCATTTGGTCGCGCTCTGAGTAAGCCAGTCTTTGAAGTCAAGCAACAGAAGCGAGACCCAAATGCCTATATGAGCCTTGAGGTTGACGGTCCATTTCCGACATCCAGCGTGACGCTACGCTGCTGGCTGCAGCCAGCGAAGGCAGACATCCGCGATAGGCTGAACACTCAGTGCCGCGCTGATTTCACAAATGGAATTCAGGAGCAATGTCCTTGCGAACCGGAAGCCGTTTCCAAGCGCCAGGTCGATTTCCAGCAACAAATCTGAATCGCCTTCCTTCTTGCACCCATGGACGATGGCGTTACGGACTTTGTAATAGTGCTCGACGCCTTCACTTATCTGAGCGCTCTCTTCAGTAGTTTGACCTAAGAGGTTCGAGATATTGAGACTGAGTTCGTTCTTGCAGGTTTTTTCTTCTGGAGAGTAGCGTTCGAAGATGATTACCAGATCCAGAATACGGTCCTCTTTCGCAAACCTGCCAAATGTTCTTTGTGCCTCTGCAAGTCGATGAAGCAATGGGGCTCTTGCGGCGTAGTTTGTGTCGCTCTTTCTTGAAAATAGTTCAATCGCGCGGATGATGTGATCAGGGCTTACGGGATCCTGCTTCCTGAACGGGTCATGGACCTTCCCAACAAGCTCACCAGCTCTTGCTGATCCTGCACCATGGTTTTGCCCCAAAAGTTGAGAGCTTGTTTTTGAGATCACCCCTGGAAAGTCACAAACCCAAGTTATCGAACACCCTGACACGACGAACAAAAGCTCAGCGAATTCTGCAGCCACCCGTTGAAATGACGGAGGTACGCCCCTCAGGTGTCTGTCCTGCGAAAAAGCATGCACATGGCGGATCTGGGGGTTTCAGCGGTAGGAGGCTGCAATGCCAAAAACAAACCCAGATCATGCGCCCTGACTTGATCTGGTGCACGATCTTGAAACCAGCTTGGCTCAATGTGTTCGCGAAGCTCATCGAGTGACGCGATGAAGTACCCATTGCCCAGATCGTAATTCTCGGCGATCCTAGCACCATAAAAAAGATCGATGTCTAAACCGAGATCAAGATCGTTCTCGAGGCGCGAAACGATGTTTTGTCAAGACAGCGACAGCAAAGATTTCAGCTCATGAGCCGTCTTCAGAAACTGCTTTTCCCGCCGATCGTATTGCCGAGCCATCACGCCTGAAATTATCTGCGCAATGCCTGTATAACGCAAACCCGCGGCTGGTCCGGACATCGAGCATCGCAAAATCCTTAGCCAACTTCACAACATCTTCCCCGGTCAAGATGAACTCTAACCGCCCACTCGAATATTCGTCCTTGTGATCGTAATCTACGAACCGCCAGCTGCCGAGAATTTCACAGTCGCGAGTAATGACGTCGCGTGCGCCAGTTTGGGTTCGCACCTACAGGCAGACCTGCCAGCGCCTTGGAGCCAGGGATCCACAACATGATACTGATGATTGTCACCCAAGTTGCGAGATCATCCAGTCAGCATTGACTGCCCCATCCAACCTGCACCGACAAGAACAAACTCGATTTCTTGATCCCCATCACAGCACTCCCTTTGCACTCTCATGGAGCGTTTTCATCAACTTGGCATTGTTGTGGCGGTCCAGCGAAAAGTCATCGCTGTAGGCCGGCCTCTTTGCCCCCATCACCCAGGCTGCAGCCAACTCACCGCCCGCGCAAGCGGCCATGGTGCCAAAGCCGGAATGCGCACAGTTCATGAACGCACCCTCAACACCCATTGGTCCGATCAAGGGCCAGTTTTCCTCGGTCATCGTGTACCAGCCGCCGTAGTGGTGCATATTGCGCGGAAGCCGCCCGTAGTAGGCTTTCAGTGCCGGGTTCAGCCGCGCCGCACCGCGCAATACGATCTCGGGAAAATTGTCATCCAGCGGTGGTTCCCAGGTCGCCTCAGCAGCGGTTTCGTTATACGCCCAGCCGAGTTTGACCCAAGTGCCGTGATCGCCACCATCAGGCCGGCAGTGAATCGCGCCAGGCATGTCATCCGTCAGCCATTTGAAATCCGGGTCTGCCTGCAACATTTCCCGATCCTCCTCAGACCAGTCGATCTTTTGCCCGTCAAGGTCGATTGAAAATGGCAGCTCGCGTGGGACGGCCTTTTTGTGGTCTTCAAAGGCTATTTTTTGCTGAAAGGTATTGCAGATCGGCAATTCGATCCCCAGCATTTTGGCAATGCGATCGGCGAACGGACCCGCAGCATTGACGATCTTGTCGGCCTGTAAGGTGTGTGTGCCATCAACAGCGGCAATCTCCAGCGTGAAGCCATCCGCTTGGGTGATACTCTCAACCGATCCTGTGAGGCGCTCAAATCTGTCGCCCTTGAGGGCCCCAAGCATATGCATGCCCAATTGTTGACTGCTGATATCTCCGCCACGTCTGATATGAATGACTGTCTGGATGTCCCTCTCATAAGACGGAAATGTCGATCGGATTAGAGGTTGATCCTGCAAGATATCCACCCCGATAGGAGCCGTTTCCCAATCCGGTGCGAGGGATGGCTGATAGCGGTCGGTGTCGCCTGAACTGTGGTAGCGGATCAGCCGATCCGCCGTGTCGCCCAGGCCGTCATGCAGTTGTTGAACAAGATCGTTGATTTCTGTGCGGCGCGATGCCAACGCATAACCGCGTCGGTTCATGTTGATCCGATTCCCACTTTCGCGCGCAAAGTCCTCCAGCAAATCAATGCTTCGATTGGTGAAGGCGACCATTGAGGGGTGCGGCCACCAGTTCCGGTAATTCTCACCCGATTGCGCAGAGGTAAAAGACATCGGTTGCTCTCTGTCGATCAGGGTGACCTTGGAGAGGTTGTGGTTCTTGGCAAGGTAATAGGCTGTCGAAATGCCGATGATTCCTGCGCCAATGATGGCGATATGCATCTCTGTGTTCGGTGGCATAGATGAGGTCCCGGTTTGGTACTGGAATGTTTTTTGGGGCTGCATTGGCAGTTTTGGATTTCACACGCACAAGATCGCACTTGACCGAATCGTATACGATACTGGATAATAAAATCCGATATGAGCGGGATAATCAACGATAACCATACCAAAAGCAGCGCCGGTGATCCGATCTATGCCGGTCTCAAAAGCGATATCCTTTCGGGTCGGTTAAAGTCGGGTTTGCCGTTGCGGCAAGATGACATCGCCCGGGACCACGGCGTCAGCAAGATCCCGGTTCGCGAAGCTCTGCGGCGCCTTGAGGTTGAAGGGCTTGTTGTTTTTGAAAAAAACAAAGGCGCGCGTGTCCGGCATTTCTCCGAAGTGGAAATTTTGCAATTGATCGACATCCGCCTTGCATTGGAGTGTCGCGCCTTGGAGTTGGCGGTCGACAACATGATCGCATCCGATCTGTGCGCAATGCGGACCCTTCTTGATGAATATGCACGCACGACAGATATCACGCGATCCAGCGCCATAAACGCGCAGTTTCACAACATGCTCTACGAGCCTTGCGACAACCCCCAATTGCTTGGGTTGATCGACGATTTGCAACAAAAGCTGGGACAACATCTGCGGCTGCTTGTGACCGAGGCCAGCAGATTGGAACGTACGATGCATGAGCATAATGAAATCCTGTCGGCCTGCGAGGCTGGCGATGCTGCCGCGGCTGTCCTGCATTTGCGCCACCACATCGAGACGACCAAAAAGGAAGTTGCCGCCTTCATGAGACGCGGCAAGTGAACCACTTTTCCTCTCTGCGATTGTGGCTGGATAGATGGCACGCCCTCAAATCTTGAATACTTATTGTCGACAAAACTATATTCTGCATGCAATATGTCGACAAATTAACAAAAAGGCACCTGCAAATGGCCACTAAATTTCAGCGCGGCACTGCGACAAGCGAAATCTGCCAGGTCATTCGGCGTGAAATCCTGACGCTGGAAATTGAACCCGGCGCCCCTCTCGACGAAACCAACCTGTCCAATCGCTTCAACGTGTCCCGCTCTCCCATTCGCGAAGTGCTCAGCCGCCTGTCCGCTGAAGGACTTGTCGAAACCGTACCCAATCGCGGTGCAATCGTTGCACCCATCGACTTGAAAAACTTCTCGAACTTTATTGAAGCCCTCGATCTGCAACAACGCTACGCGACCCGGCTGGCAGCGCGTTTCAGAACCGCAGCCGATCTGATCCGGCTCCGAGAGCTGGCAGCTGCCTACAGCGCGGCCGTGCAAGACCGTGACCGCTTTGAGATTTTGCAATCCAACTACGACTTTCACAAAGCCATAGGTGAAATCGGACGCAATCCCTATGTGGCGCGGCACTACAGCCAACTTCTGTCAGAAGCGCGCAGATTGCTGCACATTCACATCCGCTTTCTTGAAGCAACCCAAAGCGAAGACAAGCTGGCCGATCAGCATAGTGATTTCATTGATGCCATCGAAGCTCAGGATGTCGCTGCCGCCGATCAGGTCGCACATGAACACACCTTCCAGTTCCATGACCGCTTCTTGAAAGCGTTGCGCTACGAGGCCGACGATGAATTTTCGATCGAAGTCGCCGCAGGTCAGTTGCCTCGCATACCCCGAAAAGTTGCGGGATGAACGTGATCGCAGACATACGCATCTGCACCCATTGCAATGATCTAAGCGGCAAGTTCTGGAATCCGGCGATCCGGTGGACAAAAAAATATGCCGTATTTGTCGAAATCATAGATGATCAAGGTCGTGTGGGCCTTGGCGAATGTTGGTGCTTCGATGCTGCACCGGACACGCTTTGTGCCTTTCTCAGGACTGAAGTGATACCCGCCTTTTTGGGCCGGAATCTCTTTGATCTTGAAGAAATTTCCGCTGACTTGATCAAACGCGCGACCTTGACAGCACGGCACGGTGTCCTCGCCTCGGCACTGTCAGGGCTGGACATTGCCGTTCACGACCTGCGCGCGCAGACACTGTGCAAGCCGGTTTGGAAACTATTGAACGCAGCCGGGTCAGGGAAGGCGCCGCTTTATGCAAGCGGCGGTCTTTATGGCAAGAACAAAGGGCTCTCAGAACTTGGAGCCGAGCTTTCGGATATGGCACAAGCGGGGTTTCCCGTCGCCAAGATGAAGGTCGGGGGCATGGATCTGAGAGACGACGTTTCACGGGTCTTGCACGTCCTGTCTGCTCTACCCGAAAAAACGCGGCTGGTGATCGATGCGGTTTACAGCCTGACGCCAGACGAAGCATTGCGGATGTTTGAGACCCTTCCGTCCGAACGGATAGAGGCCTTTCAATCGCCTACACGGGCTGATGACATTGCGGGCATGGCGCGGCTGGTACGCGCGGGCGTGCCAGTCATGGCCACCGAGGCGGAGTACCGCCGCGAGGTGCACACCAAGCTGATCGACGACCGCGCCGTTGCCTTCTTGCAAACCGCGCCAATAGCATGCGGCGGGTTTTCACGTCTGTCCGAACTTGCCGATCTGGTACGCCCCAGCAATGCACGCCTGTCGCTTGAGGTGTCCTCCACTGCAGTCGCCCTTATGGCGGCATGTCAGTTCGCCGCCGCCGAAGAATGCGTGGCCCATGTGGAATACCATCATCTGCATCAGGTCTTCTTTCACCATCTGCCGTGGCCCGGCTCTGGCTTTGAAAAGATGAGGGCCCTGCCCGCCATACCGGGCATCGGCATCTCCTTACCCAATAACGAGGTCGAGCTGGCCTTTGATACCTCCAACGCATCCCCAGAAGGTGCGGACGCTTAATAAACAACGAAAACCAACGGAGAACGATATGACATCCAAACTCAAAACAATAATAGCCGCCTCTGCGGTTACCCTGACCGGGGCCATCGGCGCATATGCGCAGGACGAGGGTGTGCTGGGCGCGATCAAGGAACGCGACAGCCTGCTGTGCACTGGCCACAACGGCTCCTACCTCGGCTTTGCCGAAGTGGACGCACAAGGCGCCTGGCAGGGCTTTGACATCGAGATGTGCAAGGCATTGGCTACAGCCATCACCGGCAGCCCCGACAAGCTGCAAATCATCCCTGTCAGCTGGGCTCAGCGTTTCCCGTCCCTGCAATCAGGCGACATCGACGTGATCATCAAGGTCACAGGCTGGACCATGACACGCGACACGGAACTGGGTCTAAGCTATTCGCGCCCCTACTTTGTCGGGCCGTTCTATACGATGACCCGCAAGGACCTTGGTGCGACCTCGATTGAGGATCTGGCGGGCGGTGTCTTCTGCGCACAGGCCGGCACCACGGTTGAGCGTATTCTGGTCGATTACATGGACACGCGCGGGCTGGAATATGAAATCCTCGCCTTTGAAAAACCCGAGGAACTGCGTGGTGCCATCTATAACGAGCGCTGCGATGCGGTGCCGGGCTTTGGCCCCTTCCTGTCCGCCACCCGTGTCGAAGCACCTGACCCGGATGCCTTTGTCATCCTTGAGGATGTGATGGCGCTTGAGCCTGAAGGGATTGTGGTGCGCGAAGGCGAAGACGCATTGTTGGACGTGATCAACTGGATGGTCACCGTGCTGTTGCTGGCCGAGCAGGAAGGCATCACTATGGCCAACGTTGATGAGATGAAAGCCAACCCGCCATCCGCCACTGTCGAGCGTATGCTGGGTGCCACACCCGGTGTCGGCGCGCGTCTGGGCCTGACCGATGACTGGGCCTACAACGTAATCAAAACCGTCGGCAACTACGGCGAGCTTTATGACCGGACCATCGGCAAGGACTCACGCTATCAGCTTCCACGTGGCCTCAACAATCTGTGGAGCAATGGCGGCGTGATGTACCCGCTCGTGCTCGATTAAGCCTTACCAACGCGGGGCGCGCGCGACAGCACGCCCCGCAAACTTCCACGGGGGATACGTCATGTCGGCACTTCTTCGATCGCGCGCATTCAAGCGCGGTGCGATACAAACCGGGTTTCTAGTATTGCTTGTCGGCCTGATCATCGCAGCCGCTGTGGTGGGTCGAACCAACATCCTCTCACAGGGCATGGCCACGGGGTTTGGTTTTCTGGAACAGACAACCGGCTGGACCCTCAGCTTTTCCGTGATCGACATTGGCCCCCGGTCGACCTACACGCGAATGTTGTTTGCAGGTATCCTCAACACGCTTGCGGTAGGGCTGCTGACTCTGGTGCTGGCCAGCCTGCTGGGCCTGATCATCGCGCTTATGCGCGTCTCCACAAACACGCCCATGAAGATCGTCGGCGGCACCTTTATTGAACTTTTCCGCAACGTCCCTGTGATCCTGCAGGTGCTGTTCTGGTACGCCTTGCTGACCCACACACCCAGCCCGCGCAATGCGATCAACTTTGGGGACATCGCCTTTTTCTCCAACCGGGGGCTGACACTACCCGCTCCCGCACTCAGCGCCTGGGACGTGATCCTGCTGGCAATTGGCGCTGTGGCTTTGGCTGTTGCGTTTCGAACACTGGCCCTGCAGTTTTCCTTGCGCCAAAGGTTCCTTGGCTGCATCGCAGCCTTTGCGGGCCTGTTCTTTGTTCTGATACTGACAGGCCGCGCACCCGATATGCCGCTGATCTCTGTGCCTGAACTCAAGGGCCTACGCTTTGTGGGCGGCTTCACCCTCAAACCCGAATTTACCGCTTTGCTGATCGGCCTGGTCCTGTTTGGGGCCTCCTACATCGGAGAGATCATCCGCGGCGGTCTTCTATCAGTGGACAGGGGCAAGCTTGAAGCGGGCGCCGCCCTGGGTCTGTCCCATCCACAGATCAACCGCTTTATTCGCATCCCACTGGCCTTCCGCGCGATGTTGCCAGCGCTGTCCAATCAATACGTCTGGCTGATGAAGGGCACAACGGTGGGCATCGTGATCGGCTATCCCGACTACTTCGCTGTCGTCTCCACCTCGATCAACCAAAGCGGCCAGACGCTTGAACTGCTGGCCCTGCTGATGATCGGTTTTGTGATCATTAACTATTCGATTGGCTTTGGCATGAACGTGCTGAACGAGCGCCTGAAGCTCAAGGGGAGGAACTGACCATGGCAATAGCGGCTCTTCCCCCTCCCGCCACGCACACCAGCGTGAGCGCGTGGCTGCGCAAGCACTTCTTTTCCACGTGGTACGACGCGATCCTGTCGTTGATCTTTCTGGCCCTGATTTTCTGGGTGGTCAGCGGCATCTGGAAATGGGGCCTGCGCGATGCGATCTGGACGGTAGAAAACCGTGAGGCTTGTGGCCACGGCGCAGGTGCCTGCTGGGCCGTGATCCAGGACCGCCACAGGCTGATCCTGTTTGGCCTCTACCCCTACGAGGAACACTGGCGTTCAACGCTCGCTTGTCTGGCGGTCATCGCCACGATGATCCTGTCCTGTGTGCCCCTGTTCTGGACCGTCTGGCGTTTGCCGATCCTCTGGATTGTCGGTTTCGGCACCTTCGTGCTGTTGATGCGCGGCGGGTTTGCGGGCCTTCCCCTGGTGACAACCGAGCAATGGGGCGGGCTGTCGCTGACGATCTTCATCTTCTCGGCGGTTTTTGTCCTTGGCATGCCGCTGGCGGTGATCCTCGCCTTTGCGCGCCGCTCCTCCCTGCCGGTGATCGCCAAGGTGACGGGCATTTTTATCGACGTCTTCCGCTCCCTGCCACTGCTAACGATCCTGTTTGCGGCGGCCGTTGTGGTGCCACTAGTGCTGCCGGACTGGTTGCAGGGGGACAAACTGGGTCGGGTGATCATAGGCTTCTCGCTGTTCTTTGCCGCCTATCAGGCAGAGATCATTCGCGCGGGCCTGCAATCCATCCCCGATGGCCAGGTGGAGGCTGCAGTATCACTGAACATGCCGTTCTGGTCACAGGTGGTCGACATCCAACTGCCGCAAGCCTTCCGCAACACCCTGCCCTCCACCATCAATCAGGCGGTGATCACGTTCAAGGAAACCTCCATCGTGACGATCATCGGATTTTTCGAGGTCATGGCATCAGGTAACGCCGTTGTGGGCACCGGTGAATGGGGCCAGCAATACGTCGAGGTCTATCTGTTCCTCGCCTTCATCTATTTCATCTTTGTCTTTGGCCTGTCGCGATATGGCGCATGGCTTGAAACCCGCATGAGGCTTGGTCATGGCTGAACATGCAATCTCGTTTGGAAAACTGAACAAGTACTACGGGGACCACCACGCGCTGCGCGACGTGTCGCTGGACGTTGAATATGGTGAGACACTGGTTGTCTGCGGCCCCTCTGGCAGCGGTAAATCCACCTTAATCCGCTGTGTGAACGGGTTGGAGACCTATGCGGGTGGCACGTTGTCCGTGCTGGGCCATGCTGTTGGTGACGATGAGCGCGAACTTGAAGCGGTGCGCAAGCGCGTCGGCATGGTATTTCAGAACTTCAACCTGTTTCCCCATCTGACCATTGTGGAGAACTGCGTTCTGCCGCAAATACGCGGCATAGGGCGCCCCCGCGCAGAGGCGACCGAAGTGGCCATGGCGCAACTCGACCGCATGCAAGTGGGTGAGCACGCGCAGAAGTTCCCCGATCAGATCTCTGGAGGTCAGCAACAGCGCGTCGCACTTGCCCGGTCTCTGTCTCTGAACCCCGACATCATGTTGTTTGACGAACCTACCTCGGCGCTTGATCCTGAAATGATCGCCGAAGTGCTGGATGTCATGCAGGAACTGACACGTGGCAACATGACCATCATCTGTGTGACCCATGAAATGGGCTTTGCCCGCGCGGTGGCGGACAAGGTGATCCTGATGGCAGACGGTGCAATCGTCGAACAAGGCGATCCCGAACAGATGTTCACAGCACCCAAACATCCGATCACGCAGGAGTTCATGAAAGCCGTCAAATCGTGACCGCCCCGCCGTTTCTAACACAGGCTGACCTTCCATCCAGGCCAGACTGGACCCGGCTGGTTGCCGCCCTTGAGGCCGGACACAAAGCGCATCGTGCCGAGATTGCCGATGTATTTCTTGGTCCACCAGAGCGCACATTGCTCAGCCGGGCCGCGCGTATCCCGGGCATGGGCTCCGGCGTGAAATCCGTGACGGTGGTGCCTGAAAATGCGGCCCGCGAAATGCCAACCATTCAGGGCGCGATGTTGATCTTTGACGATGCCACCGGGCGTCATATGGCGACGCTCGACAGCGCGGTGGTGACCAACCTCAAAACCGTGGCCGATTCCCTGTTGGGCGCAAAGCTGCTGGCACGCCCAGATTGCCGTCGCCTGCTGATCGTAGGCGCGGGCAGCGTCGCTGAAACGCTGGCTGCCGCCTATCCGGTGATCTTGCCGGGACTTGAGCAGATCGAAATCTGGAACCGCACGCCGCACAACGCTGAGGTACTTGCGAAAAAGCTATCAGGCAGCCGCGTTCCCGTTACGGCCATCCAAGACCTAAAGGCCGCAGTACCAGAGGCTGACATCGTGGCCACCGCCACCATGGCGCGTGCACCGGTGGTGCTGGGCGATTGGTTGCAACCCGGCACCCATCTCGACCTGATCGGTGCCTTCCGCGCGGACATGCGCGAGGTGGACGACACAGCACTCAAGCGCGCACGCCTGTTCGTGGACAGCCGCGACACAACCCTCGATCACATTGGTGAATTAAAAATCCCGCTGGCAGCCGGCGTGATCTCACCCGGCGATATTCTCGCGGATCTTTATGATCTTGCAGAAGGCAAACCGGGGCGCACGGCCCCATCCGACATCACAATTTTCAAGAACGGTGGCGGGGCGCATCTGGACCTGATGATCGCCTTTGCCATCGTCGAAAGCGCAGGAACAATATGACAAGAGACACCAGTCACAGCACACATACCGCGACCGATGATGACCGCAACCGCAACATCAAGATCTACGTGAACGGCGACATCGTTCATCGCGACGAGGCCAAAGTATCGGTCTATGACAGTGGTTTTATGCTGGGCGACGGCATGTGGGAGGGTATGCGTCTTTATGACGGAACTTGGGCCTTCTTTGATGAACATATGGATCGCTTTTTCAATTCCTGCAAATCCGTCTCTTTAGACGTTGGTATGGACAAGGCGGGAATCGCCGAAGCCATGCGCAAAACCGCAGAGGCCAATGGTATGACAACAGACGTGCATTGCCGCCTGATGCTTACGCGTGGGGTCAAAACCAAGCCGTTCCAACATCCGGGACTTAGCCAAAGCGGTCCAACGCTTGTGATCATCATGGAACATTCCAAGCCAGTTGAAGCCCTCCAATCAAAGGGCATCCGACTTGCCACCGTGCCTCAGGTCCGCGGCCTGCCGATGGCTCAGGATGCGAAGTACAACAGTCATTCAAAACTAAATTGCGTCATCGCCTGCCTTCAGGCCGAACAGGCAGGCGCGGATGAGGCGCTAATGCTGGACCCATATGGTTTTGTTAACACAACCAACGCCTGCAACTTTTTCATCGTGCGCCGCGGAGAGGTTTGGACGTCGACGGGGGACTACTGCATGAACGGCGTCACTCGCCAGAAAGTCATTGATCTGTGTCGTACAAATGACATTCCGGTCTTTGAAAAGAACTACTCGCTCTACGAGGCCTATGGCGCGAATGAAGCGTTTTTGACAGGCACCTTCGGCGCGCAGACACCGGTAGCCGCGATTGATGGCAAACCCATCGGCTCCGATGAGCGCCCCATGACCAAGCGAATCCAGACTCTCTATAAAGCCTTGATCAAGGAAGAGGTTTCGCGCTGATATGAAACAGCCCAACATCCTACTTTTCATGTGCGATCAGCTGACGTCCTTCGTCCTGAATGCCTATGGGGGCACGGTTTGCAAGACCCCCAACATAGATGCGTTGGTCGCGCGCGGCACTGTGTTCGAAAACGCCTATTGTCCCTACCCACTTTGTGCGCCATCTCGGTTCGGCATGATGTCAGGGCGTATACCATCGCGCATTGGGGCATATGACAACGGCGCAGAATTCACCGCATCGACGCCCACCTTCGCCCACTACCTGCGCGCGGCGGGCTACTACACCTGTATCGCGGGCAAGATGCACTTTGTTGGACCGGACCAATACCACGGTTTCGAAGAGCGTCTAACCACCGAAATCTACCCCGCCGATATGTCATGGACACCAGACGCTGATTTCCGCGATTACAACAATGACGAAGAGCGCACTTATACTTTTGGTGTCTCCACCATCGACACCGTTAGGGACGCGGGTCCCGTCGCACGTTCGATGCAGATCGACTATGATGAAGACGTAATCCACCACGCTAAACGTGAATTGTTTGCACGGGCGCGATCGGATGACAGGCGGCCATTTATGATGACAGTCTCGCTGACCCACCCGCATGATCCCTACATGGCCACGCAAGAGTGCTGGGATCGCTACGAGGACGAGGGGTTGGACGCCCCCCGAGTTCCGTTCATTCCCGTGGAAGACCGAGACCCACACAGCCGGTCGCTATACTACCATTACGGACAGGATAAATGCGACCTGACGGATCAGGATTACGGCAATGCGCGGCGCGGGTATTACGGCATGATCTCCTATGTCGATGATCTGTTCGGGTCCCTCATACAGTCCCTCCGCGACAGTGGATTTGCCGATGACACGGTGATCCTATTTGCTTCCGACCACGGCGACATGATTGGTGAGCGCGGCATGTGGTTCAAAAAGACGCTCTTCGATCCCGCGATTAAGGTGCCGCTGATTATATCGCACCCCGACATCCCGCCGTCTCGCATAAGCGCGCCGGTGTCATTGCTGGATGTATTCCCGACGCTGCTTGCAATCGCCGGCATCCCACACTCCGAGATCAAGACCCCGTTGGACGGGCATGATCTGATGCCGGCTATGCGTGGGAAATTGCATGATGCGCCCGTGTTCGTAGAGCACATCGACGGGGGGACGTCCGCCCCGCGCGTATGTGTGCGAAAGGACAACATGAAACTGACATTGTCACGCGCCTATCCGGCGCAGCTTTTTGATCTCGCCGCAGATCCGATGGAACTGGCCAATCTGGCTGATCAAGGCCATCCGGCCGAGGGTGACCTGACCGCATTGGCAGAAAACACATGGCCGCTTGATACTCTGCTCGACGATGTGATCCAGTCACAGATCAACCGAAAACTAATTGACCGGGCACTCAGCACGGGACGCGAGGAAATCTGGGATTTCATGCCTCGCCCTTTGGCTCAGAACACGACCTATGTGCGACGCGGCGACGCATTTCCTGAGGTTGAGCGACGCGGGTACCTCAGATCGTCGGAGTGAGAGAGATCTCCTGAAGGACCATCGCCTTGATCAGGATGATCTGAGCAAAACACAAAGAATGTGTATTCGCCAACATTAACGCTGGAAGCCACGAAGCGCTTCAGCTTCAAAGCTCTTGTGATGCAAATGCTATCTACAAACGCAATTGAGGCGCAGATACCAGATGACGACAATGTCTTTCGATCCGTGACTTCGCTGAGACATTAGCGTCTTAAACGCCGCGAATGTCTGCCGCGACAAGTCATGCGCCCAAGGCGCACGATTGGGCCGCCTGGAGTTTGTCAATCACGGCGTTTGGTGCATTACGGGTTCTTCGCGCAGGCCGCAGCATCGGTCACTTCGGGCTGATTGTGTTGAAAAACTCGAAAATTTGACAACTGCATTTTTCTGCCAGAATCCATTGCAGACACGAACTTGATGCCGTGTACCTGCAGGAGCCTCTGAGCGCCTCCGTCATCGCCGATGCCGGTCTTGTGCCGACCCCCTCGATGAATTTTCGGAGAGACGTTCTATGCGCCAGTTTTTCACCCATTCTCCCAAAAAACGGAGTTTTTCAACACAATCGGCCCGAAGCCGATCTTGGACGCGGTCCAGTATCTGCCAATTCACGGCCTCGACCTCGTCGTAACGGCCCGAGCCAGCCATTCATCGTGTCAGGTCGCGCCGCAGTGCGGCTTGACCGAGCCAGCCATTCGCTTCCGGTGCAAAATCCAGACGAGTTCGAATTCACAATGCGGACAAACCTGTCATTTACTCTTCTAGGTCCAACGCCTGTTTAGCAGGAACAGAGCCCGTTGTGCTTTTACAATTTTGGGGCGATGGTTGCCTTTGCAGCAGAAGGTCAATCGGACGTGTACGAAAATATAGAGCTAATCAAAAATGAGGTGTTTCGTCCGCGCTATGACAGTTTGGCCAAAGATTTGGAACGACTGCATGAACATGTCTCGAACCTGTATCACGCAGACCGGCTTACCTTGGAGGTTGCCAGCTCATTCGCATGTATCCCCCCTGCTGCGGCCAAGCTTGAGGACAACTATTTCGCGCAAGGGCTCTATGCTGAGATTGAAACCCAATATGCCCGGATTTCTCTTGATCCTGATGGAGAGGGCAGACCGCCAGCGATTGATCGGCTCATCGCCGAAGGCCAGGGGCAGCGGGTCATTCGCGGTTGTTGGGCCTCCATTTCTGAGGCGAGTTGGGGCTATTGGTACTGGGTTGACGAACGTAGACGCGGGTTCAGGCACGCATCCAACTGGGCCGCCAGCGCCAAGCAACAGGAAGCAGAACATCGCCGGGACATCGCACGTATTCCTGAACTCAAGGCAGGGCTTCTGGCAAAGTTAGACGTCGCGCGCGGATTGTTTGAGAAGGCCGGAGCGACCGACGGGCAATGCGCGCGATTGGCCACCATCCGCGCTGATGTTGAGGCGGAGGAACGGCAGCGGCCAGAGGGCAAACCGGACCCTCGCACCATGGATATAACAGTCTTTTGGGAGGTCATCAGCACGCCCGACGAGGCACACGAAATCGATCAAATTGAGACGGTGATCAACAGGCTCGCACGCTTCAAGCCAACTGCGATCAAGGCATTTGACGGAATCTTGCACGAGCAGAATCGCCGCGCCTTTCGCAGCGATCTCTGGGCTTTGGCATATTTGCTGCAAGGCGGGTGCTCTGATGATGCGTTCGAAGCCTTCCGAAGTTGGCTCATCCTGCAGGGCCGCACCATGTTCGAAAGTGTTCTGGAAGACCCTGATAATTTCGACGTTTCGCAATTCGGTGGTAACATCGACGGCTACATAGCACTGCAAGACATCCCTTTGAGCGCCTATCAGATGCGAACGGGCAAGCCGATGAGGCGCAAATCACTCAGCCCATTAACTCTTAACGGGACGCTTCTGGAAGAAGAGGAGTTCGCAAACGCTCTACCGCGCGTCGCAGCGGCGATCCGAGAATAGGTCGAGGTTCATGTGATAGTTTTTGTTTCAGACGGCCCAACGAATGCTCGAACCTTTTGTGTTGAGTATTGAGACGCCCAAAGAAATGGATATGCAAACAGTCATTAATGTGCAGCGTATCATCTGATTGCAACGTCAGCCACTCTCAATCAACGCAGCCCTTTGCTGCCATTTGCCCGATGCTCAGGATGCTACGGTGCGGCCCGTCAGACCGGCCATTCGCTGCAACTGCGAAATCAAGAGGTCGGCAAATTCACAGTTTGCGGACGACGCGCTCTTTCGCTGCGGCTGCAACAATGACCGCGTCGATCTATTCGATAGAAGTGCAAGCCGTCTTCAGGTTGGCAAGGAACTCAAAGAACGGACCGGGGCCATAGCTTGCTCTAGACACGCCCGCGGAGGCGACATCTTTGATCGACTTCAGTTCGCCCATCATCATGACATTTACGGGCAATCCCGCATTCGCTGTAACGTGCGAGATTATCGCGGTGTCTGTGAGACCCGGTACAAAGAAGCAGTCGGCACCCGCCTCTGCATAAGCGGCTGCACGTTCCATGGCCTCTGCCAGGTGCGCTTCGTGGCTGGCCGGGTCGGTTCCAAGGAAGAGGTCGGTTCTTGCATTCAAAACCAGCGGGATACTTTCATCAGCAGCGGCGGCTTTGATCGCGCGAATGCGCGCGGCTTGTGGGGATATCGAATGCAGCCCTTCACCCTTTACGATCCGGTCCTCGAAATTAATGCCGACCGCGCCCGCGCGGATGACTTCGCGAACATTCTCAGCAACCTCATCGGGATCGGTCGCATAGCCCCCTTCAAAGTCGACTGTCACCGGGACATTAACGCTGTCGCAGATGCGTTCGACAATTCTAAGGACGAAATCCAGCGGGATAGACTCTCCATCGTCGTAGCCATGCGCTGCCGCCATGGACCAGCTGCCCGTCGCAACGGCAGCCGCGCCTGCCTCCTGTACTGCTTTCGCTCCTCCGGCATCCCAAATGTTGTAGAGCACCAACGGATTGCCCCTTTGATGCAGTTCCGCAAAGTGCTTTGCCTTTTCAGCCTGTGACATGATGATTTCCTTTCGCCCTCTCAGGCAGATATTGTCGCTCAATTTCCAAAAGCTTTTGTTTGCGCCAAAGACCCCCTCCGTATCCGGTCAGCGAACCGTCTGCGCCAATGACGCGATGACAGGGGATGACCAGAGCGATCTGGTTCGCGCCATTCGCCCGAGCGACGGCCCGAACAGCCAAAGGACGACCGATGAGGGCAGCAATGTCGCTGTAGCTGCACGTTGTGCCTGCTGGGATTTCGCGCAACGCATCCCAGACCGCGCTGCTGAACTCCGATCCATGATAGGCCAATGGCGTCTGGAACCCCAATAATGATCCGTTGAAAAACATGGCGAGCTCATCCTTGATCTGCGCGGCGGGTTCTGTCTGCCCAATGCCAAGGCGGCCCTTCGTGAAGCTGTTCAGTCGTTCAAGCTCTTTTGGCAGGGCCTTACGGTCAATGAATTCAAGCAAGTGGAGTTGGGATTTGCTGGTGACCGAGACCATGTCGCCCAAAGGCGTTTGGACCCAATCAGCAAAGAGCATCGGGTCGGCCGACAAGTTGCCAGGCGCTTTACCAAGCAATTTCAGGAACGCCGACCGAAATGCACTGGCGGAGTCAAAACCAGCGTCAAGCTGACCGTCGATCACCGCACCACCATGGACGAGTGTCTCGAATCCATCCCTAAGTCGCCTCTGTCGAGCCATTTCCAGAAACGTCGTTCCAAACTGGCGCTTGAAACTTCTTCTGATGGTCGAAAGATCAAATCCCATCCGTTCGATATCGCTTTCCCGCCAACGATAGTCAGGTCGCTCATCCAAAGCCGCGAGCAGCGCGGCAATTGCGGGGTCAGCCAAGGCCATAGGTTCAAGAGGATGGCAACGCTTGCACGCCCGGTAGCCCGCCTCGATACATTCCCCGACAGTTCCGAAAAACGTGCAATTCTCTTGCTTGGGTTTGCGGGCCGGACAAGTCAGGCGACAAAAGACACCCGTTGACGAGACGCAGACATAAACCTGCCCGTCATAGGAGGCATTGCGGGCCAAGAGTGCTTTGTAGAGCGTATTGTGATTAGGAAGATCGAACAGCATGCTCGCATAGATAGCACAGGAAAAATCCGGTGCCGCCGAAGATCAGGCGTCTATTCAAATTATTCTGATCGACGCATATGCCGACCTTGTCGTAAAATGCTGCATTCGGAACTATGGACTCAAAACCGAAAATTATCGGACTTTGATTGATGCCGGGATGCAGCCTCATTTCCTGCCTGTTGACTGATCGTCTGGTTCGACGTGGTCACCCGGTCTCAGACCTTTTGTCTGTTCGTCCCCCATTTGCTCATCTCGGCCAGAATGGGATAGAGCGTTTCGCCGTCATGGGTGAGCGAGTACTCGACCCGCACCGGCACTTCCGCGAAGACCTCGCGGTTCACTAGGCCCACATTTTCTAATTCGCGCAGCGACCGGGTCAGCATACGGTCTGACGCCCGTGGCACGAGCCTTTGCAGCTCAGAATACCGCTTGGCTCCCATCATCAGATGAAACAGCAGAACCGGCTTCCATTTGCCGCCAATCATCGAGACGGCAAGCTCGACCGGGCAGTCACCGACACTGGTATCGAGATCAAACTCAAATGGCATATCCATCGCCTCCCATTGTCGCACTTACATGGGTGTAAGTAACGCACAATCCTGCATGTAGAACACAGATTGGTCGATTGCTACCTGTCACCCTGACACATCGAAATGAGTCGCTCAACCGACGGCCCGTACGGGTCGCATCGCAGTATAGAAAGGGGTCCCATGCTGGACACAAAAGAGATTGACCGGGTTCGCGAGAACCTCAGCACCTGGCTGGCGGCATTCAACGCCAAGGACATTGACGCGCTCTTTACGCTCTACGATCCCGAATGCATCTACGCCAATGCCGGCGCGCCCCTGATGCGCGGCGTCGACCAGATCAAGCCGTGGTACATGCAGGCCTTCGAGGCCATCGACGGCACTCTGCACCACAAGGAAGAGGCGGCGTTCATCGAAGGTGACATGGCACTGCTTCTGGGGGCTTACTATTTCGAGCCGCCCCAGGGCGTTACCCCGCCCGAGGATGCCCATCTGACCGGCCGCGTCCTGCTGGCTTATCGGCGCAATGCGGCCGGCGAGTGGAAACTGCTCTTCGACATCGACAACACGCCACCCGACGTTACGCCTGCACTCTTCGCCTGACCCCCAAACACTGATCCAAGGACCAAACACATGACCGTGACAGCCAAACGCAAAATTGCCAAGCGCCCACACCAGATTGTCGAGCGCGTGGCAGAGTTTATCAAAGAGGGTGATCTGGAGGGCGTTGTCTCGATGTTCCATCCGCAGTGCCGGGTGGCGATGGACCCTGATGGACAACCGATGGAGGGCCATGCCGGCGTGCGGGAAATTTTCCGCGATTTCGTCGCCAACCGTGTCCATCTCAAAGGCACCGTCTCCGGCGAAATGATCAATGGCGACACCGCGATCCTGCAAGGCGCATGGACCGTGGAGGACCGTGACGGCAATGCTTTGGGCGGCGGCGTCTCGACAGAGGTCGTCAAACAGATGGATCATGGCGGCTGGACCTACTTCATCGATTGCCCAATCCGCGTGCCCGCCCCGGCGCGCTAACCAACGCCCCAAAATTCGCACCGGCCTGGCCGGGTCAGCATAATTCGTGCTGATCGGAGCGGGCCCGCTTTGCCTCCATAAGATTCACGTCAGGAGCCATGACAATGAAAGCCGTCATCTACCGGAAAACAGGCCCAGCATCCGAGGTGCTGGAGATCGTCGACATCGACAAACCGCAGCCCAAACCCGGTGAGGTTCTGGTCAGGATAAGGGCCTCGGGGGTTAATCCGACGGACACAAAAACCCGGGCCGGCATCTTTCCGATCCAGGGAAAGTGGTCGCGCATCCTGCCGCATCACGATGGGGCGGGCATCATCGAAGCGGTCGGAGAAGGGGTGTCCCAGAGCCGGATCGGGCAGCGGGTGTGGCTGCACTTCGCACAATGGGGTGGCGCAGACGGCACCGCCGCAGAATACGCGGTGACCGCTGAAGTACAGGCCGTTCCTCTACCGGATAATGTCTCCTTTGAAGAAGGGGCAACTTTCGGTGTGCCCCTGTTGACGGCCTACCACGCGGTCACGATGGACGGCGCGGTAGGAGGTCGGACGATCCTCGTGCAGGGCGGCGCGGGCGCTGTTGGTGCCTACGCGATCCAGATCGCTCTGGCCAAAGGGGCCACGGTGATCGCAACGGTCAGTTCGGACGACAAGGCGCGCGCGGCCGCGCAAAACGGGGCTCACCACGTCATCAACT
The DNA here is from genome assembly GCF_049830555.1 of Roseobacter sp. EG26. Classification (NCBI taxonomy): domain Bacteria; kingdom Pseudomonadati; phylum Pseudomonadota; class Alphaproteobacteria; order Rhodobacterales; family Roseobacteraceae; genus Roseobacter; species Roseobacter sp. EG26. Next base: position 12,798 of record NZ_JBNBLH010000016.1, on the reverse strand, counting down.
ACAAGCGTGAGGATGTCGTCGCCCGCGTACACGAGATCACCGACGGCACCGGCGTCGATCACATCATAGAGGTCAATCTCGGGGCGAACGCGACCTCGCTGCCGCGCCTTCTGCGTAATGGGGGGTTCGTGGCGGCCTATGGCTCGGAGGCTTTCACGGGCGACTTCCCTATGGTCGAAGCGGTGGTCCAGCAGATGCGCATGGCGTTTTTCATCGTGTTCATGCTGCCCCGCAATGTTCTGGACCGTGCCATCGCGGACCTCAGCGGGATGCTCGCTGCGGGCACCATTCGCGCACGAATCCATGCCTGTTATTCTCCAGATCAAATCGCCGAGGCGCATGACGCGGTCGACACCAAATCCACCATCGGAAATGTCGTGGTCAGGTTTTAGAGCGTGCTGACTGCAACTCACGTTGGGCCCACGGTCGCGCGTGCAGGGCGCGGCGACAGGTAAATCGGTTTGACCAAGTATCGACGGGCTGGCGGATTAAAGATATCTGTTACAATTCTGTTTTTGCTTGTTTGACCCAGCGGGGATTCCTGCGTCGAGCAGCAGCGGTAACTTTCGGGTTTACTGATGTCATTGGAGCAGGCGCAGCGTCTAGTCCCTGTTTCTGACCGGCTCGGAAGGGTTGGCCCATACCGGCCGTTCGCCTACAGGTAGCCGTTCTGCGGTGCAGCCCGTCGAACCTGCCATTCGCTGCGAGCGCAAAGCGCTTGGGTGAGCGAAGGACATGCCGCGGGACGAAGCGGACCCTTCGGCTATGAAATGTAAGGTCGGCGTTGCTGTTCCCTAAGCGGCAGAGTTTGTTGTTTGACCAGCTCTCACGGCTCGTCTATCAGAACCGAACCGGGGGCGCCGCAAGGCTGAGACGTACCCTTTGAACCTGAACCAGATAATGCTGGCGGAGGGAGGTTACGTTCCGATTTTCACCGAACGTCGTCGCCTTTTCCCGCCGAGAAGGAGACGCCATGGCCCCGCAAGACCTACTCACAACACTACGTGCGCAAAACCCGTTGGTGCATTGCATCACGAATTATGTGGCGATGAACACAGCGGCCAATGTGGTCCTGGCAGCCGGGGCGTCTCCCGCGATGGTGCATGCTAAGGAAGAGATTGCCGAGTTCTCGCCCATTTGTGGCGCGGTGACGATCAATATTGGCACCGTGTCCGCCCCCTGGGCTGCCAGCATGTTGACCGCGGCGCGCACCGCCAACGACAAGAAAGTGCCTTGGGTTTTGGACCCCGTGGCGCATTTCATTTCCGGTTTCCGCAAGGGCGTTGCACAGGATCTCTTGGCGCTGCGCCCCACGATCTTGCGCGGCAACGCTTCTGAGATCATGGCGCTGGCGGGTGAGGCGGGCGCGGGCAAAGGTGTCGATAGTGGTGACAGCGTGGGTGCTGCTGAAAGCGCTGCACGCTCTATCGCCGAGGCCTACTGCGCAGTGGTTGTTGTTACCGGGCCGGTAGACTTTGTCACCGATGGCGCACGCGCGGCAAAGATCACAGGCGGGTCCGAGATCATGCCGATGGTGACCGCGTTGGGCTGCGCCCAAACAGCCCTGATGGGAGCCTATGCGGCCAGCGGGCCGGCATTCGACGCAGCACTTGCGACGACGGCGCATTTCAAGGTGGCCGGCACCAAAGCCGCGCAGCAGGCCAACGGCCCGGGCAGTTTTCAAGTGCATTTCCTCGATGCCCTCAGCGCCACACAACCCGACGAATTGTCCGGGGCAATCCAGGAATGATCGGATTGCGCCAAAAACTGCGGCTTTACCTCGTGACCGACCCGACGCTGTGTCGCGACTACGGGTTGATAAGAACGGTGCAAGACGCGGTCTCGGGCGGCGTCACCATGGTGCAGCTCCGAGCGAAAGAGGCGAGCACCGCTGAACGGGTGCAAATGGCCGTTGATCTCAAGGCTGCCCTCGCAGGGACGGGCGTGCCCCTCGTGATCAACGATGATGTGGACGCCGCCATCGAGGCCGACGTCGACGGTGCGCATATCGGGCAAGGAGACATGGCCCCCGAGAAGGCGCGCAGTTTATTGGGGCCGGGTAAAATCCTTGGACTGTCGTGTGAAACCATCGAAACGGTACAGGCGGCAGATCCCGACATCATTGATTATCTGGGTCTTGGACCGGTGTTTGGAACGGCGACCAAGGCAGATCATGAAGCCCCTATCGGCTTTGAGGGATTAGAAAGGCTGGTCGCCTTGACGTCGCTGCCGACGGTCGCGATTGGCGGGTTGAAATCGGTGCATCAAGCACAGGTCTTGGCCAGCGGCGCAAATGGTCAAGCCGTGGTGTCTGCCATCTGCGGACAACCTGATCCTAAAGCGGCGGCACAGAAATTCATGATAACGGAGGATCTCGTATGATCCCAAATGTACTCAGTATCGCCGGCTCCGACCCTTCGGGCGGCGCGGGCATTCAAGCCGACATCAAGGCCATATCGGCCAACGGCGCGTTTGCCATGGCAGCGCTGACCGCTTTGACCGCGCAGAATACGCAAGGTGTGAGTGGCATCCACCTTGTCCCGCCGGAGTTTGTGCAGGCCCAGATCAAGGCCGTCTTCGATGACATCAGCGTGGATGCCGTCAAGATCGGGATGATCGCAAACGCCGGGATCGCGCAAGCGCTCGGAGAGGCACTTGCAGGTCGTGACGTCCCCATCATCCTTGACCCTGTCATGATCGCCAAAGGTGGCGCGCCGCTTCTACAGCCCGAAGCGATTGCCGTGGTCCGGGATGAGCTGTTGCCCATGGCAACGATCCTGACGCCGAACCTTCCCGAAGCGGCCCATTTGCTGGGGCTTGATGTGGCAACGACGCGCGTCGAAATGCAAAGCCAGGGGCGCGCGCTTTGCGCATTTGGTCCGACGGCTGTGTTGATGAAGGGCGGGCATCTGAGCGACGACGATAGCCCTGATTGCCTTGTCACAGCCGATGTCGCCACGTGGTTTGAAGGCGCCCGTACGCCAACCCGTAACACGCATGGGACGGGCTGCACGTTGTCATCGGCCCTTGCTGCCCAGTTGGCAGTGACCCACGACATCCCAACGGCCGTTGCTGCTGCGAAGTCCTATGTCGCAAACGCCATTGCCCAAGCCGATCTACTCAATGTCGGTTCTGGCCACGGGCCCACCCATCATTTCGCAAGCCTATTCCGCCAATCAAAGGATGTATTCTCATGAAGTCCGTATTGCTCGCTTCGGCCCTTTCCCTTGTTGCTGCCCCGCTTTGGGCACAGGATCAGATGACACTTTTGCTGGATTGGTTCGTCAATCCTGACCACGGGCCGGTCATCATTGCTCAGGAAAAGGGCTATTTTGCCGATGTCGATCTGGAGGTCGAGGTCATTGCGCCTGCGGACCCATCTGATCCGCCAAAGCTGGTCGCGGCGGGAAAAGCCGGTTTGGCGATCTCGTATCAGCCACAACTGCATCTGCAAATCCACGAAGGCTTGCCGTTGCAGCGTGTTGGCACGCTTGTCGCGACGCCGCTCAACTGCCTTTTGGCGCTTGCCGATGGACCAATTGCATCTCCCGCCGATCTAAAGGGGGGCAAGGTTGGTTTCTCTGTGGGGGGCGTTGAAGAAGCGATGTTGGGTCATGTCCTCAAAACCCACGGGCTGACGCTTGATGATGTGGAACTGATCAACGTGAACTGGTCGCTTTTGCCTTCGCTGATGTCAGGTCAGGTGGATGCTGTGACCGGGGCATTCCGAAACTTTGAACTCAATCAAATGGATATCAAAGGCGTGCCGGGCCGGTGCTTCTATGTCGAAGAAGAAGGGCTGCCGCCGTATGATGAACTGATCTACGTCGCCAATCCTGACACAATGGACACAGACATGATCCGCCGCTTTCTGGCCGCCACAGAGAACGCCACGCAATACATCATCAATCACCCGCAAGACTCATGGGAGATTTTCTCGGGAACCGCGCCTGAGCTTCAGGACGAGTTGAACAAGCGCGCTTGGGCCGACACGTTGCCCCGCTTTGCTTTGCGCCCAACGGCGATGCATGTCGGACGGTATGCCGCGTTTGAAGCCTTCCTGCACGAGGCTGGTCTCATTCCCGCGCTGAACCCTGTTTCCAAAATCGCCATCGATGTTACCGCACAATGAATGATCACTCCTATGGGACCAGCTTCGCGCGATGGCGTGATGGCAGTTCCGAAGCGTGGCACTCCTACACGCATCACCCTTTCGTAAAAGGCCTCAGCGATGGCACTTTGCCGCGCGCCGCCTTCCTGCACTATCTGATCCAGGACTATGTGTTTCTGATCCACTTCGCCCGCGCGTGGTCTCTTGCCGTGGTCAAATCGGAAACGCTGGAGGAAATGAAGGTCTGCGCCGGTACCGTCGATGCGTTGGTCAACCATGAAATGGCCCTGCACATCAAAACCTGCGCTGCCGAAGGGATCGACGAAGCCAGCCTGTTTTCCGCGCGCGAAGAGTTCGAAAACCTTGCCTATACGCGCTATGTGATGGACGCTGGTCTTCAGGGAGATTTTCTGGATGTGATGGCAGCACTTGCGCCGTGCTGCTTTGGCTATGGCGAGATCGGGCTGCGCTTGGAGAGATTTGCGGTGCAAGACACGCCCTACGACGATTGGATCCAAACCTATGCGGGCGATGAATACCAAGACGTGATGCGGGCCGTCGGCACAATGATCGACGGTGCCGTCGCGCGGCGACTAGGAAACGATCCAACCAATAGCCCGCGGTGGTCTCAGCTTCAAAATCGGTTCACGACGGCCACTCGGCTAGAAGCCGCGTTCTGGGACATGGGACTACGTGGCGCGTGACAGAGGTCCCTGCTATCCACGTGTCTGGTCACTATGACATCGCGGACAGGCGACTCTTTGCACCGATTGATCTTGCACTGCCTGCGGGGCAATGGGTCTGTCTCCTGGGGCGATCCGGCGTTGGCAAGTCAACCCTGCTGCGATTGATAGCCGGGCTTGATGGCGGCGGGACATTTACCGGCCAAATCACCGCATCAGACAGTCAACCGCTTGCCGGGCGGATCAGCTTTATGGCGCAATCTGATCTGCTGTTGCCTTGGCTGACGGTGCTTGAAAATACGGTTCTGGGCGCACGCCTTCGGGAGAGTAAACCCGATCTGGCATGTGCCGAAGCCCTGCTTGATCGTGTCGGTCTGTCCGCCAGTCGTGACAAGAAACCTGCTGATTTATCCGGCGGAATGCCCCACGCGCGGCGCTGGCCCGCACTTTGATGGAAGATCGGCCTGTAGCGCTTTTGGACGAGCCCTTCTCGGCACTTGATGCCAGCACGCGCGCCGATATGCAGGACCTGTCCGCACAGATGCTCAAAGGAAAAACAGTTCTGATGGTCACCCATGATCCGACCGAGGCCGTGCGGCTTGGTCATCAGATTGTGGTCCTGACCCCAGAAGGCACCGAGTTGTGGCAGCCACCACAAACACCCCCGGTTCGGGACCAGTACGTGCCCGAGACAACCGCCTGTCAGGCGGCACTGCTGTCCCATCTCAGGGGGATGAGATGAGTCATATTCGTTACGCATTGGGCGCGACTGCGTTCGGTTTGTTGATCTGGCAAGCGCTGGTCTGGATCCCCGGCGCACCGCCCTTCATTTTGCCCTCGCCGTGGCGTGTGGCCCAAGCAGGCTGGGAAAGCCGCGTACTGATCACCGAAAGTGCATTGGTCACACGACCGAGGTCACCTTGTGCCTTATGCTGGGATCACTGCTGGGGGCTCTGACAGCAATACAACTGGCAAGCTCAAAACGCCTCCATCAACTGATGATGCCTCTTGTGATCCTCACCCAAGCCGTCCCTGTCTTTGCTCTGGCCCCAATTCTCACCCTGTGGTTTGGCTATGGCATCGCCTCCAAGGTCGTGATGGCGGTACTCATCATCTACTTTCCCGTGACCAGCGCCTTTTACGACGGCCTTATACGCATTCCGCGCGATGTTTCGGACATGGCCAAGACGATGAACGCGACAAGTCGGCAAATCATGTGGCGGATTCGAATACCTTATGCGTTGCCCTCTTTGGGAACCGGTCTAAAACTGGCGGCTGTTTATGCGCCCATTGGTGCGGTGATCGGCGAGTGGGTCGGTGCATCCAAGGGTTTGGGATATTTAATGCTCCTCGCGAATGGCCGCGCCAAAACCGACCTGATGTTCGCCAGCCTGATCACACTCGCACTTATAACGATCGCCTTGTACTTTATGGTCACTAAGGCAGCCGCGCGGTTACAATGGAGGTGAGGCCCAACTTTCACAGAACCGCCATTCGTACGAAGCCCAGCATCGGTCAATATGGGCTCAGAGCTGACATTCGCTGTTATTCTTTCATCTTCCAATGTCGGCAACGCGGACGATGCGCTCTTTCGCTGCGATTGCACCAATGGCCTCTTCAATAATTAAAGCGACCAGTTTTCAAGCAAAACCTGCCTTGAACAAACGCGCCCGCAGCTCATTCAGTTTATCGTGATCCCTCAGAGGAGCACGATCCAGGTCCTTGATGCAGATTTCGGGCAGCGCATTCCGACAGGTCTTGACCGCTTCGACAGCATTTTCTTGGCGTTCAAGTGCAACATGGCTGGCGGCCAAAACAATATGCGCGGAATACCACCGTCGCATTCGGTGAATTGCACGCTCTGCCCATTCGATTGCGGTCTCAAAACGTCCCGCCACTTAGTGCCCCAGTGCGAACGTAGAACGGCGGAAGAAAATACTTGGGTCGAGGGGATTGGCGCGGATGGCGGTTTCCTGATTGGCAATGGCCTCTTCTGAGCGGCCAAGGATGCCGAGCAAAGTGCCAAGGCTGCCATCAGCCAACGAGCAGTTTGGGTTGAGAGCTACGGCGCGCTCCAAGGTTGCGAGGGACTCTTCGTATTTGAACAAACCCCAGCAAGAAATCCCCAAAGCCCAATGCGCGTATTCATTGCGGTCATCCAACTGCGCCACGCGCCGCGCCAGTACATATGCAGTTTCCATTGCGGACTGGGTGTCGGGGCCAAATCCCATGATGGCGATGTGGTGGTTGATCAACGACAAAATCATGTTCACCTCTGCGATCTCGGGATCAATTGCTGAAGCACGTTCCACCAAGGTCTTGGCGTAAGCATATCTTTCGGGCCTAAAGTCATAAAGCAGATGCCAGGACCGCATTGTCAGTTCCCATATGCGACTGGATGAAGGGGCTTTTGACGCCCGTACCGGATCGCCGTTACCAGTTAACGGGTTTTGCGCTGGACGAAGCAAGAGGCACTGTCGTTGCTGCTGCCGAATTCCAGGGAACGCAAACGAGTGAAGGCGGACCAGTCGCACCAACCGGCAAAGCCGTGGCGTCGGAATACGCCTATGTCATGCAGTTCGATGGCGACAAAATTAGTCATATGACCAAGATTTGGAACGACGTACATGCCCTACGCGGACTTGGCTGGGTGTGATGCGCTGGCGCATCTTGAGCTTACTGTTTCTGGCCCGCATCGGGCTTGGGTTCTAGTTTCAAACCGTGGCGTCCGTCGGCGACGATTTGGTCGTCGCCTTCGGGTTCGACTATGTTGATATCGGTTTTCTGATCGGGCTGTTCATGGCACCAGGACTGGTTCTGGCCATCCCCACGGAGTATTAGGGACGTTACCTGTCGGATCGAGTCATGGTGGTGTTTGGGTTGAGCGCATTGGCCGCGGGTGGGGCCGCGCCCTCCCTTGCGACAGATAGCTGGGCCATTGGGATGGGCCGGGTCTTTGCCGGGATCGGTTTTCTGTTCACCTCGCTTTATTTAACCAAGATGGCGGCGGATTGGTTTGAAGGCCGCGAGATCGCGACAGCTATGAGCATCCTCGTGATGTCCTGGCCTTTCGGCATGGCTATGGGTCAAGTCGGCGATGCTTGGCTTTCCCAGATATATGGCTGGCAGGTCCCGTTTTCAGGCGGCCTCAGTCTATTGTCTGATCGCAGCCCTCGGCGTCTTTCTGTTTCACCGCCCGCCACATGACTTGCCGCACGCGGATGGCGCAAACGGGGTGCGATGACCACCCGCGTCTGATCCTCTGTGCTGCCGCCGCATGGGGCGTGTTTAATGCCGCCTATGTCACCTATCTTGCCTTTGGGCCGAAGGTTCTTGAGGACCACGGCCAATCCGCCATCACAGCCGCTGGCATCAATAGCATCGGCAACTGGATCATGACCTTTTCCGGTGCGGCCTGCGGGCAGATCGTAGATCGCTTTGGTGGGCGGAATATTGTCTTGGGGGTCTGCATGGGTGGCGCCATCGCTGCGCTCTTGCTGCTCAGCCTGCCGGGCGCTGGCTTCGGTGCAAGTATGCTATTTGGTCTGATCGGCATGGCCCCGGCTGGCGTTATCATGGCAATGGCAGGTCAGGCCATGCGGCCTCAAGTCAGGGCTTTCGGCATGGAGATTTTTTTACGGTTTACTATGCGATCAGGTTAGTCACGCCACCCGTCGCAGGTGCGATCCTTGATGCGACAGGCAATACGCGGGCACCACTGTGGCTTGCAATGATCCTCTTCGCCGCGGTGGTTCCGCTTGGCATCGCATTTCAGTTTTTCAAGGATGCACCCCTTACAGGTCAGGAGAAGAAAGTGTGGCCACGGACGCTCGAAAAACGGTATTCACCAAGGAAATCATCACTACAGATGAAATGGGTGTGGTCTGTGACCGGATCAAGCGCGTTGCTGCAATGGCGGTTTTTGGGAACCCCTTAGCGGGGATGCATCAAGACGACCTGTCGCCCCTATTCGACGTTGGCGCGCAGCTTGGCCAATCGCTGACGCAGGAGCTTGTGAACATGTTGGAGACGCCTCCAGTTTCCTACGGAAAGGTGGCCCTTGTCGGGTCCGCTGGCACGATGGAGCATGGTGCCGCTGTGTTGCACCCGGCGCTTGGCAGACCTGTGCGCGCAACCGTTGGTGGTGGTAAATCCCTGATGCCTTCTAACCACAAAGTCGGGGTTTTGGCCGGGTCCATTGATCTGCCACTGGGTCATAAAGACGAGGCATGGTCATTTGATCACATCGACGCGGTGACCTTCTGGGCGCCTGACGCGCCCCGCGCGTACGAAATTTTGCTTTGTATTGGACTGTCGGACGGAACACGCGCATATCCGCGCGTTGGAAAAGGCCCAAGTCCCTCTTGATCAGTTCTGTCTTTAAGCTGCCATTGGCAACAAGCGCTGCATCGGTGACTGTGGCGGCGAAGCAGATAACAGCGACGGTTCAGCACCCCGCCTGCCCTACCCCTAGCCTCGGATCTTGACGGCCCCTTAGCTGCCATCCAGCAACGGTTCGCGATACTGCGGTTGCAGCCTGCTTTCCCAACATTCGCCGTGAGTGCGAAATCAGGCGACGCGCGAACTACGCTATTGGCCCAAAGCGGACTCTCTGCACAGCATCGCGAGGTTGCGGTCACATCCCACAATGCCGTCATTTGCTGCGATATCAAGATATGAGGTTGGGCGAACTCACAAGGGGGGACGAAGCGATCACTTGTTTTTCGAGCACCGGATTGCTCTCAAAAAACCCCGGCCACCTCATACATCACTGGCTCGAAGCGCGTGGAAAGCTGTGCGATCTCGCGGTTCCGTGCACGCATTTCTTCGCTACGTATCATCGCCTGAAAGTCCTCGCGCTTCGCCCATTGCGAATAGTTGGCTATCCGCGTCTGCGCGTCGTTAACGTGCAGCCCCGCGGCGATGAAGCCTTGCTGCTGTGAGATGAAGTCGCGATAGGCACCCTGCAACTTGTCCATTAGATCCGCGCAAGTGCCTGGGGAGCATTCGAAGGTGGTGATGACTGTCTGGTATGTGGCGGCTGTATCAATCTTGAGCATCGGGTCCTCCTCCCTGACACTATAGCAGTTATCGCATCGCCTTGCGCGACCGCATGTTTACTTGGCGTCGAACCAACGGTTTTTAAGGTACTGGATGGGCGCCGAGGCACGGTAGGATTGGGTTCGCGGCTCCCGATTCTGGCAACGCGACGACCGACAATACGCATTGTCGTGTCTAAGGAACTGCGGGCCCAATCCAGACCTTCGACCCAAGTCGAGTATGCTGCGGAGCCAGCTGTTCGCGGCGCACACAAGTCTCAAGGTGCTCGAACTCACTCAATGTGGAAAAGAGCCATCCCATCCCCACCTAACCCGAATGCCTCTCCTGATGCGGATTTTTATGTTAAGGTAGGATGTCTGTTTCACCGCAGGGTCTGTTGGCAAGCGGATCAGCGCAGCGCCATACTTTGGGAGGAGTATGTCATGACATCCAAGATAAATGGGGCCACATCACCAGACGACCTGACGCCACAGCAGCTTACCCAACCCAAGCCCAACAAGGTGACTGCGAATGACATCATCGCGTCGCTGAGGGCCGGGTTTTCCGACTTTTTTGCGCGCCCCTTTATGAGCAGCTTCTTCGGCCTTTTCTATGCGGCATTCGGGCTCTTGTTTGTGTGGACACTGGTCTGGCTCGGCAAGATATGGATGATCATTCCTGCGGTTGTAGCTTTCCCGTTGGTCGCTCCTTTCGCCGCCGCCGGGCTTTATGAAATGTCCCGCCGGTTGCAGCAGGGAGAAAGCTTCGGCTGGTCGGAAATCTTGACCGTCGTGGTCGATCAGCGCAACCGCGAAATGGGCTGGATGGCCTTTGTCACCCTGTTCATTTTCTGGGTGTGGATCTACCAGGTCCGGCTCTTGCTGGCGATCATCCTACAGGATGCGTCCTTCTCGGATTTCAGGGGGTTTTTGAACGTCATATTCTACACACCGGAGGGCTGGGTCTTTCTTGCTATTGGCACCTGCGCAGGTGCAATTCTGTCTGCTGTCCTGTTCTCGGTGACCGTCATCGCCATGCCCATGCTGCTCGATCGGGAAACCAATTTCGTTTCTGCCATGATAACGTCTGTCCGCGTCGTCATGGAAAACCCGGTGGTTATGCTCACCTGGGCGGCGATCATCTCGGTCGCCATGCTCTTGTCGTTGGCTTCGGCGTTTCTGGGTCTGATCTTCGCCTTGCCGATCCTTGGCCACACCACGTGGCATCTTTATCGGCGGGCAGTGCCACCGGTGGAGGGGCGATCTGAGGCGCTTCGACTTTAATTTGAGGCCAAGGACTTACTTGAGCTAAACGGAGGGCCCATTGCCGACATCCGCCGCACTGTCTTTATGCCGCAGTTGCGCCTGCTTTCCGGACATTCGCCGCAGACGCAAAACAATTTGATGGTTGAATTCACGCATCGCGGACAGAGCCGACTTTCGTTTAGGTATTGAGGTCGCTTAGTATATTTCGGCAGAACTCATGGAATGTTCTGGTATCAGTCGATTTGATCACCCAGCGTCGATCCAGGTCCAGTTGCCTGACAGGTACAACTCTCTCTGCGATCTCGGTTGGTGTCGTTTCATCGACACGACCACTCGCCCAGTCGTGAAAGGCAGAAGAATATCGAACGACCGCGCCGCTATCTGGAAGCTCCATCGACCCGCCTTCGGCGAAAAATGTAAGCCCATCCCCCATCTCTTCCCCAATCAGTTCGAGCCGCTCTCCGAGGCGGTGCTTCAACAACGCGGCGAACACGATTGCGGCTGAGAACGTGAACTTGTCGACAAGCAAACCAACGCGGCGAGCACCGCCACCATTTGTGATGGCATCAAGCAGAGGGAGTGTCTTCAGAAAATCACCGCCTGTATTGCCTCGCAGGTCAATGACGAGAGGGGAGTCTGGCTGAGAGCGCACGCGTCTTGCGGCCCCAAACATTGCATCCGAAAGCGTTCCACGACAGGGATCGAAAAAGCTTGGCAAAGAGATCAAAAGCCCGAGCTCATCGAAATCTTTAATCTCAACAAAGCTGTCAGGAGACCAGCTTGCATTGGGTTTACCATGCTCGTTTCGAGGGTAGTAGATCGATCCAGTAACCACATCTGTTGTTTCAAACTTCAATGCAGTTACATGCCCCGCCGCACTCTGCATTGTGTACTCGATTGCGCTGCTACCTGCAGTAAAACCCAATCGCTCCAATGCTTTCGGCCATGCAAAAAGGATTGACCCAATAACGCGCTGCCGTTGACCTGTCCCAGACAAGAATTGGTCGGCCGCAGTTTCAATCGCCCTAACGGGAGCGCCATTAATGGCAATCAAGGTGTCACCGATCGATTTCGCGAGAGCTGGCTTTACCGCGACTAAGTGCACGGCAGAACCTATGGACAAGAACCTCATAGGCAGCACTGAGATCGCATCATTTGGAATTAGGCGTGTATGTCCATTTCTTGGGAGTGCCATCAAGCGCATCAAAGAAAGCAAGAAATCGTCTTTCGAATCTGCAAGAGCAGCACGCCTCGCATCGCTGATGCAACGATCCATTTCCTCGCGCCCGATCACCCGAAAGCTGGGATCAATCGGCAACACCTGTGTCAGAACTAACTCGAGATCGTGGATCATAGACATGACAAAGACTGCAGCCCGATTTGCTTCAATTTTAATAATGAACTCTCAATAGACCTCGAGTGCTGCGCGGTATCAACACGAACCTGATCAAACTGCTCGACAAAGGCGGCCCATTGCTGCCATTGGCCACCACCTCCGCATGCTGTGATGCGGCACGCCGAACCCGCCGTTCGTGAACCGCGCAGCGTTTGAGTTTCATGATTGACCTACGCGGACAAAGCATGGGTAATCGGGCTGGCCTGATGGACGGGTCGGGTTCTCGATAGAGTTGTAGTAATTTCTGCAACCTGAGGAGAACGAGATGGATTACTTTGTTGGTTTGGATGTATCGCTGCGGTC